>NZ_JBHUYJ010000057.1:30315-50581 GCF_042668715.1 Streptomyces sp. NPDC057271 | reverse complement strand
CTGCGCTGCCGTGCGGCAGCCAGCTCCAACTCCGCCTCGCCGACCGCGGCGACCACCGCCTCCACTCCGTCCGGGAGGTCTGCGGAGTCCACGGCGGACTCGTCGTGGACTCCGACGGCCGTCGCGAGAGCGGTGAGCACGGGCTCCCGCGCCGTCAGCCGGTCGGTCGCACCACTGCGCGCCGGGGAATCGAGGAGCTCAGGTTCGCCCTCCGCCCGGAACGGAGTCCAGCGGCTGCGCTGCCGTGTGAGCAGCCCCTCCGCCTCCAGCGCCGTCAGATAGGCCGCGGCCAGGTCGCGGCCCCGCCGCCACAGCCAGTCTTCCACCGTCTCGTACGGCTCCTCCCGTACCAGCGCCGACGCGGCGGCCTGCAACAGCGCGTCGTCGGGTACGCGCTCGTCGGCCGGCACGATGTGATCGCCGTCCAGCTCGACGGCCCGGGCGGTGATCAGATCGATCAGCTCGGCGCCCGCGAGCCCTAGGGACAGCTCGCCCCGGTCCACCGTGCGACCGGGTGCCGCGTCCAGGGCGGTGAACAGTATGTCGCGCGGTGTGGTCATGGGTCAGCTCCTGTTGTCGGCGGGCGAGGACCGGGTCGGCCGGCAGGCGGGTCGCATGAGATCAGTGCTGAAGTCTACGTCCGCGCAGGGTGGGAGGGACGCGGGCCAGGCACAGGGGGTGCGGGAAATACTTCGGCCGGAGGTGAATCCTCTCGGGGTCTTCCCGCCTCCTGTCTGCGTACCGGCCGAACACGCCGGCAGAAGAGGGAGGAAGCACCAATGATGGTTACGGGCCTCGTCGTGATCGGAGTCCTGCTCGTGGGCGCGTGCAGTTGGCACCTGATGCGCCGTTACAAGAGCCGAAGCTGACCAGCCCCTGTCCACGAGCCTTTCCGGAGACGAGCACCATGAACCCACGCTTCTCCTGGCCGGACGAGCGGCTGATCAGGGCCGCTCAGGACGGCGACGTCACCTCGCTCACCACCGTCGTCATGGAATCGCAGCCGCATGTGCGCAAGTTCGCCAGAGCGCTCTGCGCCTCACCGCAGGACGCGGAGGACGCGGCGCAGGAGGCGCTGATCATCCTCTACCGGAAGATCGGCACCTTGCGGGCCACCGGCGCGCTCGCCTCGTGGATGTTCCGGATCGTGCGCAACGAATGCCTGCGGCAGGTACGGCTGTTCGTCCCGCGGAGCGACGGGGTCTCGGCGGAACCGGACGCCTCCCCGGAGCCTTCGGCCGAGGAGGCGGCCCTGCGCAGGCTGGAGGTGGAGCGGCTGGCGGCCGCGGTCGGGACCCTGCCCCGTGACCAGCGACAGGTCCTGGTCATGCGGGACGTCCAGGGCCTGCCCGGCAGGGCCGTCGCCCATGCGCTGGGTCTGAGCAACGCGGCGATGAAGTCGCGGCTGCACCGAGCGCGTGCCGCCCTGCGCCACTCGCTGGAAACAACCGATCATGCCATCGACGGACCAGTCCGAGGAGAGTCGTCGTCACCGTGAACACCCTGACCCCCTTGACCCCCTTGACCCCCTTGACCACCGAGACCACCGAGACCACCGAGACCACCGTCCCTCCCGGGAGGGACTTCGCCAGCACGTCCGTCCCGCGCCACCTGGCGCGCGGCGTCATCGGCTTCGGGCTGATCATCGGCTCGATCGCCCTGGTGCCCTACGTCGGCCCGGCCTCCCTGCTGGCGGCGCCGTTGGCGCTGATCGCCTTCCGCGGCTGCCCCACGTGCTGGATGGTCGGCCTGGCGCAGACCATCTCCCGGGGCCGGCTGGAACGTCAGTGCGTGGACGGTGTCTGCACCCTCGCCAAGGCCCACCCGGCGGCCGACGGCAACGCGCAGGACACCACTTCCCGGTGACGCCCCCGCCCAGGGGGTACAACCGTCTCACTCCATCCGAAGGGTGATCCTCCACAGGCGGTGCGCGTCGGTCTGCACAGCGAGTCGGACCGGAACTCCGGCGCGTGCGCATGACAAGCTCACGGAAGGGTGTACGTACGCCGTCGCGGTGGGGGCGGGCCGGTAGTCCCGCCCCCACCGAACACGTCATGCCGTCAGGTCAGTTCGTACGGCCCTCCCATGCCCGGGTGAACAGCGTGGGCAACGGGGCGGAGGGCACCGCAGCCAGGTGTGTCGTCGAGCGGTACTCCCTGGCCAGCGGCAACAGGCCGAGCTTGGCCACCTCGATCGGGAGACGTGGGGGCTTGCGCTCCTGCCACGCTCCCGGCAGGAAGAGGGAACGACCCGCTCGCGGCCTGGTGGCGCGCAACACACGGCCCGACGCGCCGAGTTCGGCCTCGGCCGTCTTGAAACGGGCAGGCTTCCACCCGGTCCACGCCTTGACGTTGCGGTCCGTCGGATCCGGCAGGGCGAGCAGCATGAGGTGGAGCGCGGCGGCGTCCTCGCTCAGTCCGAACGCCTGGGCGCACTCCTCGACCAGATGCGGCACGGAGCGCGTGGGGTCCTGCTCCCAGCCCGGGCTCCGCTCGCCGTCGGTGGCGAGGTGCTCGCCGAGCGCGGCGAAGTCGTCGCTCAGCAGGAGCCGCAGGTCCGCGAGGGCGGGCAGCCCGGAAGGGCTGGGCAGCCACTGGGAGGGCAGTACGGAGTCGAGGTACGCCTCCAAGGTCTCCAGCAGAGGATCGTCGGACCCCTTGAGCGCGGCGGGGTTCACACACAGGTGACGCATGTCGTGCGCCGTGTCGGCCACTTCGGTCACCGCCGGATGAGCGGTGAGCGCGTCGGTGGACGGAGGGGCGCCCATCAGGTGGTTGCTCTGCAGGGAGAAGAGCCGGAGGGGACCGGAGACCGAGGCCCCTTCCTCGCACAGCCGGGTGATCGCCGCGCCGACCGCGGAGCGCAGCGGATCGCCGGCCGGGGTGCGGTAGGCGATCCAGGCGGCGAATCTGGGCAGGGCCGACAGCTGGGGTGCGCCCGCCAGGCCGGCCCTGTGGTGGTCGAGACACCGGTCCCCCAGGGCGAGGCGGCCGAACAGGGCGGGCAGCCGCAGGTTGGGCCACCACGCGGGGTTGCCCCGGAGCGACTCCCGGGGCAGGGCCGCCTCCCCCCTGGGCAGGAGCGTCTCCTTGGCCGCGAGGGGCAGCAGCGCGGTGGGGACGGGCAGAGGGCTGCCCAGCTCCTCGCGCCACCATGCGGCGGCGCGGTCCACGTCGGGCCCCGTGGTCCACAGCTTCTCGGGGTCGTCGGGCAGGAGCTTGTCGTAGAGCGTGGCAACGAACCGGGGGCCGAGCTCGGACAGCAGCCCGTCCGCCGCCTGGTCCGCCTCCGCCCGCCGGACCTTCCAGGGCTCCAGGTCGGAGGAGCTGTGACGGGAGAGGTAGTTGCCCTCCATGTCCAGTTGGTGCGGCGTGCAGCGGACGTGCGCCGTCAGCAGCACGGTGGCCTCCACCGGAGTGAGCCCCAGCCGCTCGGCGAAGGCCTGGGCGAGGTCCGGGCGGGCCGGAGCCGGGCCCTGCTCCCGGTACAGCTCGGCGAATCGCGCGAACCAGCCGGCCGGGCGCACCGGCTCCAGTACATCCGCGCGCGTCAGCTTGACTCCCGCGGACGCCAGCGGGCCGTCCTCGGCGAAGGAGCCGTCGGGTGCGTACTCCCACAGCGTCCGCCGGGGATCGGTCCCCCCGCTGGCCACTACGAAGGAGACGGAGGTCGCCGTCCGGTAGACCTTCCGGTGGGCCGGTGCGTGGACGTCGGCGCGGTCCTCTGGAGCCTCGCAGCGGACGAGTCGCCACCTCCCCGGCTCACCGGAGGCGACGGGGTGGGCGGCGTACGTCAGCAGCGCCTGCGCGGCCGAGCCGCGAGGCCTCGAGGAGACGGCGCACAGGGCGAGGGGCGCGGCGAAGGCGTGCGTCGCCAGGAAGACGTCGTAGCGGAAGGCGACGTCGAACGCGGTGTCCGCCTGTGCGAGATCGCCGCCCCAGACGCCCGTCCCCTGCGTCGCGAGCCGCATCATCCGGCGGGCTATCCAGGTGAAGGGCTCTTCACGACCGGCATCGGGGGCCGGCCTGGCGTCGTCCTCGCCGGGGGTGAGGCGGCGGACGAGCCGATCGAGACCGGCGCGGCAGTTGACGGCCATGACGACGGAGCGGGCGGCCAGGCTGGTCGCCGGCTCGCCCAGCTGCGGCAGCGCTTCCATGACCGGTCCGCGAGCGGGACCCCGGACGCCCTCCCGCTCGACTCCGTAGGGCTGGAGCGTGCCGAGCACCTCCTCCACCTGAGCGCGCGAGACGGTGTCCGGCAGCTCGGCCATCAGCAGCGTCATGACGTCCACCGCCGCGAACTCCGCCGCGGCGTTAGCGTCCTTGAGGAGCAGCTCCACCGCCACGCCCACGTGGACGAAACGGCCGAGGAGGAGGACCAGCTCCTCGAAGTCGACCCCCGCGCGCAGCTTCGCCCGCTCACGGTCGCACCAGGCACGGATCTCCTCGTGCCCGACCGGGTTGTCGAACAGCGCGGGGATCTCCTGCCAGCCCTTGGTCTCGTGCGGCTGGTACCAGCTGTTCGAGGCCAGGTCCTTGGTCGTCATCTCCAGATCGGCGCGCACCCGTGCGCGCAGCGCGCGTGCGAAGCGCGCGTCCGCCTGCAGGTGCTCCAGTTTCGGCCGGCGGCCGAACACGAGGGCGTACAGCGGCGTGGGGCCGAGGAGCTCCGGCGGGTCCGCGACCGGCGCGCCGAGCTCCAGCAGGAGGTCGATCAGGTCGAGAGGTGTCCTTCCGTCGCCTCGTTCACCGACCTGCCGATAGCGGAACTTCACGGGGACACCGTCGGCCGCCAGCCGCGGCGCGATCCTCTCCGCGATCTCGTACATGACGGGCCAGGGGTCCCTCTGGCTGCTGTTCGTCCGGACACACCGGGCCAGCCAGGCAGCGGCCTCGCCGTCGGGCAGGCCCTCGACCTCACCGGTGAGCTGCGCCAGCGCCCCGGTGCGCTCCAGCAACTCCCGCCACAGCGTGGCGCTGTCACCGAAGGACCTCGGGCTCAGCTTCAGCACCTGCTGGACGGCCGTGGCGGCGTGTTCACCCAGGAGGTCCATGGCCGAGCCCTTGAGGCAGTCGGTCCAGAACCTGTCGTCGGTCAGCGAGAGAGCGCCTGCGGCGAGGATCTCCCCGAGCAGCGTGGCCAGTTCCCCCTCGGGCTCCAGGCCGGCGGCCTTGGCGATCTTGCGGACGTCGGCTGCCAACTGCGGGTACACCTCGGACGACGCCCGGAGCCGCCGGATCGCCACCGTACGGAAGCGGTCGACGTCCGCCCTGGTCGCCACCCCCTTGACCGCCAGGTCGCGGGCCCAGGCGCGCAGGACCGTGGCCGAGAGGGCATCGCCGTCGGCGAACGCGAGGTAGCGGCCCAGCAGCCACTCCCCGTCGACCTTGCGCGCCTGCACGCGCTCGGCGGCGCGGGCCCGCCCGAACCAGGCCGCGGCCATCGCCGGTTCACTCTGTCGCAGGGCGAGGTCGGCCATCTCGTCGAGAAGCGTGATCAGCAGGTCGGGAGCCGACGCCTCCACTCCGTGAAGGACGCTGTCGATCTCCGCCTTGAAGACGTATCGCCAATCGTGCGTGTGTCCCTGCAGGGCGATGACCTTCTCGGTCGCCAGCTCCTCACGGCCCGGGTGGGCGGCGATGATCCGCTCGGGAAAGGGCAGCGCGCCGTCGGACGGATCCGGTATGCCGGTGGAGAAGAACGCGTCCGGCTCCCAGTGCTCCTCGCGCATCAGGCGGTCGCGGTACGGGATGAGCTGCTCGGGGAGCAGCTGGGTCAGCGTGCGGCCGTCGAAACCGGCGTACGTGCGGGCCCACAGGCCGCCTTCGCCCGGCTCGTCGGTGAGGTCGACCTGCTCGGCCTCCAGCGCCTCCCGCCACAGCGGGTCGGCGTCGGCCAGCGCACGCGGCGCGCTCGCCCCGCCCTGCGCCCACTCCTGTGCCCGCAGACGGCACTCCTCGCGCTGCTTCCTCAGATGCTTCCGTGCCGCGTGCAGCGAGCGGAGCCCCGGAGCCCCCGCGATGGCGCCGGGATACTCCTTCAGCTTCCGCCCCCGGGGGTTGCGGTAGACGACCTCCAGATCGTCCGTCAGCTCTGCTGTGTAGCCGTTCTTCTCGACACGCGTGCCCATGTGCGCCCGTCTCCCCGTGGTGCTGATCGACAACCACACGCTACGCGGCGCCAATGACACCGCCGCCAGGCACGTCGGCCGGTGAAGGCCGGCGGCAAACGAACGCGGGCGCGGGCCCCGTCATCCCGTACCGCGACATCCGGGGGAAGGAGCTGTGGACCGGGACGGGCGCGGGTCCCTCTCCCGTACTCGGTGGAGGGGCCCGTGCCGTTCTAGGAGGGCAGGTTCTGCTCCGCCCAGACGACCTTGCCGGTCACGGTGCGGCAGGAGCCCCACCGTCGGCAGAGCATGTTGATCAGCTGGAGCCCGCGGCCGCCCTCGTCGCTGAGGTCCGCGTGCTGGATCTGGGGCAGGTCCGGGCCCGTGTCCGAGACCTCCACGACGAGGCGTTCGCCGCGCAGGAGCCGGAGCCGGCCGGGGCCGTTGCCGTAGCGCAGGGCGTTGCCCACGAGCTCGGAGACGACGAGTTCGCAGGCATCGGCGAGCTCCGTCAGTTCCCAGGCGGCGAGCTGGTCCGTGACCAGGCCCCGGGCGACGGAGGCGGCGCGCCCCTCCCGCGGCAGCTGCCACTCACGCAGGTCGGCCGGGGTGCGGGCGGCGGTGGTCGCGACGAGGATCACGGCCTCGTCGAACCGGGCGGCGTCGGCGGGAGCACACTCCATCAGTCCGCCCCCCTCGAGAGCCTCGGGCGTCAGGGCGCGGGCCGCCGCCCGCAGGCGCTCCAGCTGATGGTCCAGGTCCGCCTGACGGGTCTTGACGAAGCCGTCCGTGTACATGACCAGCTGACCGCCCACCGGGACCTCCAGGACGATCGGGTCGTACGGGATCACTCCCGCGCCGAGCGGTGCGCCGATCGGCACGTCCACGAACGCGGCAGAGCCCTGTCCGTCGAGGAGCAGCGGTGGCAGATGCCCTGCGCTGGCGAGGGTGTACGTGGCGTCCGCCGGATCGAAGACCGCGCAGAGGAACGTGGCGACCTGTTCGTCCTCCAGGTCACGCGTGGCGAGGTCGAGCCGGGCCAGCACGCGTTCCGGGGCCATGTCGAGGGTCATCAGCGTGCGGGCGACCGCCCGCAGGCGCCCCATGGTGGCGGCGGCGGGCAGCCCATGGCCCATGACGTCGCCGACCATGAGGGCCGTACGCCCCCCGGGCAGGGCCATGACGTCGTACCAGTCGCCGCCGACCCCGTGGTGGGCCGTCGAGGGGGCGTACTCGGCGTGGACGCGCAGCCCCGGCGTCACGGGGGTCGCGCGCGGCAGCAGCGTGCGCTGCAACGAGACGACGTGCTCGCGCTCGCGCCCGTACAGCCGGGCGTTGTCGATGTAGACGGCGGCCTGCGAGGCCAGCTGCTCCGCGAGTGCGAGGTCCGTGGAGGAGAACGGCCGCGTTCCGGGGCCGCGTACGAAGTCCGCGCTGCCGAGCAGCAGCCCGCGGGCGATCAGGGGCACCGCGAGATAGCTGTGCACTCCCGCGGCGCGCATCTTCGCGGCGGCGCTCGCCGTCGGTGCGACCTTGACGAAGTCGGCGTCCCTCATCCGGCTCACCAGCACCGGCCTGCCTTGGCGCAGGCAGTACTCGTGGAGCAGCGTCTCGTGGGCCTCCTCGGTCCGGACGAAGGTCTCGCCCACCGGGGTGGGTTCCAGGGAGGACAGCGACTCGACGGCGGACAGCGCGGTGGCCCGCATGAGCGGGACGCCCGTGCCCGTCCACCGCGAGCCCTCCTCGCCCCGCAGGACACTCTCCAGGATGTCGACGGCGGCCCCGTCGGCGAAGCCGGGCACGGTGAACTCGGCGAGCTCCTGGGCGGTGCGCTCCAGGTCCAGGGTGGTACCGATCCTGGACCCGGCGGAATTCAGCCAGGCGAGCCGACCGCGCGTGGTGAGACGGTCGAGGGGGACCGCGCCCCCGGTCCGACTGCCCGGCCGCCCGCGCGCGCCGTCCGAACGGTGCACCGCGGTGCCCTGTCCGGCTGAGGCGCGGATGGTCAGGCGCCGTCTCCCGTTGCCACCATTCACTCTTTCGGCCTCCAGACAGGAACTCGACCGCTGCTGGTGCACATCATGCACCGGGCTGCGCGTCGAGGCCGATCGGGTCGCCCCCGGCGGAGCGCCGCCGCCTCGATCACGGCGTGTCGGGTCCGGCGTGTCCGGTCCGGCCGCCGCTAGACGCCGGTCCGGCGTGTCCGGTCCGGCCGCCGCTAGACGCCGGTCCGTCCGTCGAGGAGTTCACGCACGATGTCGAGATGGCCGTTGTGGCGGGAGGTCTCCTCTACGAGGTGGAGGATCACCCAGCGGAGGTCGACATGACGGCCGTCCCTGATGGGACGCTTGGCCATCGTGTTCAGGTCGTGCTCGGCGACCAGATCGCGGTACCGGGCGCTCTGCTCCTCGTACTCGGCGAGGAGCTGCTCCAACGGGATGTCCACCGCGACCCGCATCTCGGGATCGGGGTCGTCGTCGGTCGCCTCCGTCAGCGGCCCCATGAGTTCCTCGCCGAGGAACACCGTGTGGAACCAGTAGTGCTCGACCCACCGCAGATGGTTGATCAGTCCGCAGATCGTCATCAGCGGCGAACTCGGCAGGGGGGCCTTGCGGGCGTCTTCCGCGGACACCCCCTCGCATATGGCGCGCGCCGTGTCACGGGCGTAGTCGAGGAAGGTGGCCAGCTGCGTGCGCTCGTCCCAGGCGGGAGGCGTATCGGTTCGTCGGGTCATCGCGGGAAGTGTGCCGCAGGGCGGAGAGGGTGTCGAGGAGATATCGGTCCCACCGGGCCAGGACACGGACAGGCCGCACGGATCTCAGCCGCACAACTCGTGCCAACCGTACGGCCCTTCCGACGTCACCCGCGTCCGTCGTACGGCTACTCCGGCCGAATCACCTCGACCGGAAGCTCGAAGACGAGATCGAGCCCGTCGTGCTCGTTCCCCCGCTCGCAGACGCGGGTGAAGCCGAAGCCCGCGACGGTGGCCAGGGAGGCACTGTTGTCGGACCGGACGGTGGCCCGCACGGTCCTGACACCGGGTTCGGCGGCCGCCCGGGCGAGCAGCGCCCTCACCATGGCGCGGGCATAGCCCTGACGGCGGTACTGGGGCGCCACGGTGTAGCCCACCTCGACGACACCGGCCTCGTCAGGCGGCCCGTGGAATCCGGCGTCGCCGACGACGGTGCCGTCCGGCTCGGAGACCGCGGCCCGGGTGATCCAGGGCGCGGCGGAGGGGTCCTTGGCGACCTGATCGGCCCGGTGGCCGAATATCCGGCGGGCGCGTTCGCCGACGACGTAGCCGTCGAGAGGGACACCGGCCTCGGCACTGCCGGCCGCCAGGTCACCGTCGGCAAGCGCGCGCAGCGCCGTGGCGCTGAGCTCGACGAAGCGGACGCGCTTGGCAGGCGGGAGAGGTCCGTTGTTCATCGCGGAGATGCTCACCGAGCGGGCGCAGAGCTGTCCAGCGCTTTCGGGCGAGGTGCCTCCCTCTCTGCCCGCACTGCCTGGCCTGCCTGGCCGGCCTGCACTGCCTGGCCTGCCTAGGACTTGCGGGCGAGGAGGTGGACCTCCCGGAACTGCCGTCGGTCGGTGGGCTTGGGTTCGCGGACCATCCGGGCCGCCTCCGCCAGCCCGGCCTCGCGCAGCAGCGCGGCGAGGTGGTCCGGCCACCACCGGTAGGCCGGTACGACCGCGTGGTCGAAGACCTCGGACGGCCGAGACGGGTCGTCACCTGCCCAGAAGCCGATCAGAAGGTGTCCCCCGGGCGCCAGCACACGGTGGAACTCACGGAGGATGACCGGGAGTTCCACCGGCGGAGTGTGGATGATCGACCAGCGCGAGAGTACGCCGCCCAGCCCGCCGTCGGCGATGTCCAGAGCGGCCATGGAGCCCACGTCGAACCGCAGGTCCGGGCAGGCCTGTCGAGCCCACGTGACCATCGCGGGAGAGGCGTCCACACCGAAGGCGTTCAGCCCCAGCTCGGACAGGTAGGCGGTGACGTGGCCGGGCCCGCATCCCAGGTCCGCGACCTGACCGTCTCCACTCTCCCGTACGACCTCCGCGAAGGCACCCAGCATGGCGCGGTCCAGGGGAGCGTCGGCCAGCGAGTCGCGGAACAGCCGCGCGTAGGTGGGAGCGGCGGCGTCGTAGGCGTCGCGGGTGGCAGTGAGGGAATCGTGAGCGACCATGCTCGCGACAGTAGTCCCCGGCGCCGAGGCGAGCCGAGAGAGTCACGATCTTCCGGACGGGACCTCCGTGACGACACCTCCGGGGTGGCGGGCCCCCTTCCCGGGGGCGGTTCGTGGTGACGGCGGTGCCCGCGGGCTCGTGCTGCCGAAGACCCGGCGGGTCTCCGCACGGGAGCGGACGACGCCCTACGGCGTCAGCGCACCAGTTCGTCCGCCAGCAGGTCCATCAGCAGGCCGTCGTGCCAGGTTCCGTCCGCACCGCGCTCGTACCGGCGCATCACCCCGACCTCGCGGAAGCCGACCTTCGCGTAGCAGCGGATCGCCGCCGCGTTGTCGGCCGCCGGATCGATCACGAGCCGGTGGTAGCCCTGGGCGTCGACGAGGTACGCGGCGAGGGTGCGCACGGCGTCGGTACCCAGGCCGGCGCCGTGCACCGCCGGGTCGAGAAAGAGGTCGATCCCGGCGTGCCGGTAGTCCGGCTCGTCCTCGGAGTACCACTGGATCATCCCGACGATCCGCCCCCGGTGACGGATGGTCAGGCACCGGACGTCGGGGTCCTCCAGGTCGGAGGCGACCTCGGCCGCCAGGTCCTCGTCGCCACGCCATCGCTCCCGTACCTCCGGCGTGGCACGGATGGCCGCGAGGGCGGGAACGTCCTCGGCAACGGCGGCACGCAGAACGACGGAGACGCCGTACAACTCGGTCATACCCCGGACCCTACCGCCCGCCCCCAGGCGTCTCCGTGGCGGCGAACGGCGACCGCGGGCTCTCGATCCTTGAGCGGACGGCCCGGACGTGGTCGGGTGAGAGGTGCAGCTCGTACGGCAGGCAGCAGTCGGAACACAGGGTCGCGACCAGTGTTCCGCAGGCACAGAGCTGGTTCAGTCCCCCGTCGGGAGTCGCCCCGCAGCATGCGGCAGAGGCGTGGCTCGTCGTCAGGCCCCGGGAGTCGTCCGGGTTCACGACGATGTTGCCTCGCGGTCCCAGGGAGACCAGCGGCTGCCCGTCGATGTCGTGGCGGGTTCCATGGCGTGGCATCACAGGGCCGGGCGCCTCGGCGACAACGAGGGGCGGGCCGTACGGCTCCGTCTCGATCGCGTAGCAGCCCAGCGGCACCGTGGCCGGCGACGGCCCCGTCTGCTCCGCCTCCCACCACTCGTAGGCGGGAGCATCGGGCACCGACGGGAGGCGCTTCAATGGCCCCGTCAGAGCAGCGCCGCAGGCGGCGCACGCGAACACGGTCGTCTCAGGCGCGGCGCCCTCGGCCGTCACGGAGTCGCACCCGGCAGGCCGCTCACCGCCCACCTGGGCACGGGCACCGACGCTCTGGCACCGATCCTCCACGGGGGAACCGTACTGGATCAGCCGCGGGCCCCGGGGCGGTGCGCGCGCTCGCCGCGGGGTATGGCCTAATGGCAGGATCCCGGCCGCCTCCGGTGCACGGCGTCGCGGCTCGACCGACCAGGAGCGATGAAGGATCCATGACGCTGCATGAGGGACGCCGGGTACGACTGGCGGCCGAGCTGAGGCTGAGCGGGTCACCGGTCTCGGTCCAGGAATTCGGAGCGGGCGCTGATTCGCCGGCGAGCGCGGATTCGCCGACGAGCGCTGATTCGCCGACGAGCGCGGTCGCCGTCGCCGGTTCGCTGGCCCTCGCGGCAGGGGTCGAGGGCACCGTCGAGCGGATCGACTCGTACGCGAACGAGCAGAGTCACGAGGTCCGCGAGTACATTCGGCTCACCTCGCTCCTCGACGACTTCGGCCACCAGATGCCGCCCGGCAGCCGCGGGCAACTCGAGGAGCGGATCGCCTCGTTGGAACCGGCGTGGCAGGCGCACCTGAGACAGAAGGACCGTGTGACGGTCCGTGTCCGCCTCGACAACGGTTTCGTTCTCGACGGCGTACCCGACCACCTCTTCACCGTTCTCCGACCCGGCTCCTGATCCCGGCTCCGGAGATGCCCCGCCGCCGGAGAGTTCCTCGGCCCCCTCCTGCTCGGCAGGCTGTTCGACACGGCCGGGCACGTCCCTGGAGGACCCCGCCGAGCCGCTGTCGGCGGCACACGGCACGACGCGCGCGAGCGGCACAGCCACGAGCGGTGCGACGGGTCACGAGGGGTACGACGGGTCGCGGTCCGAAGGGGTCGACACAGGGTGGCGACTCCCCAGCCCCCGTTGACGCCCTGGCGAACTGTCGGTCGGGAGCGTCCTGCGCGCGCGATCAGGACAGCCTGCGGCCGAGCGGGAATACTTGAGGGGTCGGGCGAACGGAGGCGAACCACTCGCTCCCGGGGACCCGGAGCGGTATTGAGGCGGTCGCCATGAGTCACCCCGCGGATGACCAGCGCATACTTGCCGAGATCGAGCATGACCTCAGTCGCGACGATCCGGCACTCGTGGCCTTGGTGGACGCGCTGAACAACCAGTTCCCCGGGCAGCCCACACCGCCCGGCGAGGTCCGCGCGCCGCGGCATCGCAGGCGTCTCGTGGTAGCGGTCGTCCTGGTCGTCATCGCCCTCGTGGGGCTGATCCTCATCGCCGTCCTGGGCGGCGGCCCCTCCACGCCGCCCGACGTGAACGACGGAGTGCCCACGACCTGGTGACCGATCGCATGCTCGGTGCGAGGGGCGGCCGCGCCGTCGGGCCATGAGCGCGACGGGGCGCGCCCGCGCGCCCCGTGCCCAGTTCGTCGTCTTCGAAGGAGTGTGGGCGCGCGTTCACGCTCGATGTCACCGGCGCCGTCCCGGTGCCCCCGCCCGCACAGCGTGACGGCAGCCCCCTCGTCGCTCCGTCGCGGCCGGATCCCGCCCCGAACTCCCTTTGCACGGCGCCCGGTCGAGCTGCCGCGCCGCCGCTCCCGCAGGGTTTCGAGACGCTGAGCGCTGACCACGTCCCGACGAGCGCCCTCGCCGACGGCTCGTCGACAGATCGACGCCTCCTGGTATGGACCTGACAACCCATCCCCGTTAGCGTGACCTCCGGAAGCATTCTGAGAGCGCTCTCATGCGTTCGGCTCCCCCACCTCTGGAGGCTTCGTGAAACGCACCACCTGGCCCCTGCCCGCCGCCGTCGCGGCCCTGCTGATCACCGTCGGTTTAGGCGCCACCCACGCACCGCCGGCCCAGGCCGCTCCACCCCCCGTGCCCCCTTCCGCCTCCGCCGGGCTCCTGGACGCCATGCGGCGGGACCTCGGCCTGACGGCCGAGCAGGCCGAGGAGCGGCTCCGGGCCGAGAAGGCCGCGGCGGGTGTCGAGGAGGACGCCCGCCAGGCGGCGGGCCCCGACTACGGCGGATCCTGGTTCGACCCGGCGGCCGGCCGGCTCGTCGTCGCGCTGACCGACCGGTCCGAGGAGGCCGAGGTACGCGCGCTCGGCGCCGAGACCCGGCAGGTTCGGCACAGCGCCGCCGCGCTGGACGGGGCGAAGTCCCGGCTGGACGCGCTCGCCGCCCCGGAAGGCGTCGCCGGCTGGCATGTCGACCCCCGGGCCAACAGCGTGGTCGTCACCGTCGTGCGGTCCGAGCGTTCCGCACCCGCCGTTCGCGCCTTCGTCGAGCGGGCCCGCGCGAGCGCCCCCGTCACCGTGGCCGAGACGGCCGAGGCTCCGCGCACGTACGCCGCCGGCACCGTCGGCGGCGACCCGTACTACACCGGTAACGTCCGGTGTTCCATCGGCTTCTCGGTGTACGGCGGATTCGTGACGGCCGGCCACTGCGGACGGGCCGGCGCCGCGGTGCGCGGCTGGGACGGCTCCGCGATGGGGACCTTCCAGGGCTCGTCCTTCCCCGGCAACGACTACGCGTACGTGAGCATCCACAGCGGCTGGTGGACCGTGCCCGTCGTACTCGGCTGGGGCACCGTCCCGGACCGGCTCGTGCGCGGCTCCGCGGTGGCGCCGGTGGGCTCGTCGATCTGCCGCTCGGGTTCCACGACGCGGTGGCACTGCGGCACCGTCCTGGCGATGAACGAGACGGTGAACTACAGCCAGGGCGCCGTCCACCAGATGACCAAGACCAGCGTCTGTGCCGAGGGCGGAGATTCCGGCGGTGCCTTCATCAGCGGGGACCAGGCGCAGGGGGTCACGTCCGGCGGGTGGGGCAACTGCTCGTCGGGGGGCCAGACGTGGTTCCAGCCGGTCAACGAGATCCTCGGCCGGTACGGTCTGACGCTGCACACCGCCTGACAGTGAGGAGGTGGATGGCACCGCTGGGAGGTGTGACCCTCCGCCTGACCGACGCTCCGGCTGTCCTTGGGCTTGAAACGTCGGCCTGACGAGCGGTGCCGCCACGCATGCCGCCGGCCGGGAGCCTGTGACCTCACAGGCTCCCGGCCAAAGGTCCCATCACGGTCGTGGCCTGCTGCCCGACCGGCGCGCGCCATCCCTCACGCGTCGCACGGAAGGGCAGCACCTACCGGGAAGGCAGACAAGACAGCGGTCGTCGGCGGCGTCGCACCCCCACCGACGCCCACCAGGCCGCCGTGATCGACTCCCTCGGCGCCAGCGCCACCGCCACCGAGGCGTTCCCTGCCACGCCCGACGGCTACCGCCGGCCATTCGACCGGTCACGTCCCGCACCCGGAACACCGACCAGATCCGCTCCCTGATCGTCACCGCGCCGAGCGAGGTCCGCGAGCGGCTGCGCGGACGTCGGCCACCGCCGGCCTCACCAGGCACCTGGAGCACTCCCGGGCCGTCGAGGGAGCCACGGCGAGGGCCCCCGGGAACACCGTCCCGTTCCCGGGGGGCCTTTGGGCGACGAACGCGCCCGCCGTGCTCACTCCGGCTCCCGCGCCGCCTCCACCGCCTCCCGGACCTCGTCCCGCGCGTCGTCCGCAAGGGCGTTCAGGAGGTCGTCGACCCCCGGCGTGGACCAACGGGCGACCGCCCACACCAGGTCTTCCCGCACCCCGGGGTCGGGGTGGGCGGCGAGGTGGGTCAGTCGGTCGAGCGGGCCCCGGCGGCGCATGCCGAACCAGTGGAGTGCCTCCCGCAGTACGGCCGGGTCTCCCGGGTCCCCCGCCGCCGCGACCCTGGCGAGCAACACGCGGACCGGTGGCGGTGGGCCGTCCAGCGGGTGCGGGATCCGTTCGCGCAGCCGCCGCGCACCGTACCCTCCGCGGACCCGGCAGCCGAAGCAGGTGCAGGGGCGCGTGCCGTGCGCGTCCGGCTGGTACCGCCAGCCCGCCACCTGCGGCGCGGTGTCAATGCGGTGCACCTCGCGCGGCCGGATCGCCCGGGGTACGAACACCTCCCACCCACGCGGATCGTCCAGTGCCGCGATCCTCCGCACCGCCTGGGCCGCGGGGACGGTGGACTGGGCGTTGCGCGCCCGGTCGGCGTAGCGCCCGACCCGTACGTCCTCGTCGTCGTCCAGACGTACGTGGACGGCCACCAGGCCGCCCCGGCTGCCGAAGCGGGCCAGCTCACGGAGCCACTGGTGGGTGAGCGTGTAGGAGGGCAGCACCGGGAAGCAGTAGACACCGCGCGCGTCGCCCTGTCCGTGGCTCGCCGCCCGGATTCCCGACCGTCTGATGCGCGGCGCGTTCGCCGCGGACGTCACGTGCACGAACATCGCCATGATCCGGCATGTTAGGCGACCGCTCCCGGCCCCACGGCGGCGGCGGTAGAAGGTGCACGAGTGGCCGCGGGACGCGGCCGGCGTGCCGGGCGTGCCGGGCGTGCCGGGCGTGCCGGGCGTGCCGGGGCGGGTGATGCTGGTGGAATGGGCGGAGTTCCCAAGCTGCGTCTGCCGGCCGCCTACGAGGCGATGGCGCGGCGGTCGGTGCGGGTCACGCTCGCCGCGAGCGCCGGCTTCTACCTGTTCCTGTACGGCTTCGACTCCGCCGTCTCCGCCACGTACGCGCTCTTCGCCGCCGTCTCGATGGCCGGTCTGTCGCACATCCCCGGCACCGGGCGGCAGCGGGCGAGGGTTCTGTTCCCGGTGGTGCCCGCCTGCTGGGTCCTGATCACGATCGGCACGTACCTCTCCGTACGGACGTGGAGCGCGGTCGTCGGGATGCTGGTCATCGGCTTCGTGCTGGCCTTCGTCGCCGTGGGCGGCCCCCGGCCGGCCGGCGCCGCGCCGGGGCTGCAGCTGATGTACATCCTGCCGTCCTTCCCGCCCTACGACCCCGGTTCGCTCGGCGAACGCCTGGTGGGCGCGACGGTGGGTCTCGCCCTGCTGATCCTCGCCGAGGCGTTCCTGCTGCCCGATCATCCGGCGGCCGTTCCGTACCGGGAGCGCTCCGCCCTCGCCGCCGACTGCGCGGAGCGCTTCGCCGACACGCTGTCCTCGCCCCCGTACACGCTCCCCGACGCGACCGTGCGCGCGGCGCGGCCGCTGAGCGAGAACCTGCGGCCCTCGCAGGTTCCGGAGGCCGATCGGCCGGCAGGGCCGGGCGTACGGGAGCGGGCGCTTGCCCATACCGGGCTGGCGGCGCGGACGCTGCTGGCGCGGCTGGCGTTGCTGCCGCCGCCGGCCGACGGCCCCGCGTCGCCGGGGGCCGGGCTCGACGTGCTGCGTGCCGTACGGGACAGCTCACGGGAGACCGCCGCCCGTCTGCGTGGTCGGCAGGCGGGCACGGCCGCGCACGCCGAGCTGTGGCGGGTGCGGCAGGCGCTGATGGCGGGACCGCCGGACGGGGGCACCGTGCCTGCGGTGCTGCGTCGCCATGCGGCGGCGCTGGAGGTGGCGGACGCCGCACTGGCGATGTCCACCGCCGCGGACATCGCCGTGCGGGGTCGGGCGGCCGCGGCGACAGCGGCGCCGGGGCGGTTCTGGTACGCGCACATGCGGGCGCCGGAGTTGTGGTGGCGGCGGCTGACGGGGCATCTGGGACAGCGGTCCGTGTTCTTCCAGAACGCCGTGCGCATCAGCCTGGCGCTCGCGGCAGCGCGGGCGATCGCCGGCCTCGACACGCTCCCGCACGGCTTCTGGCTGCTCCTCGCCACGCTCACCCTCACCCGTACGACGGCTCGGGAGACGAAGTCCACGGTGCGGGTGGCGCTCATCGGGACCCTCGTCGGGGCGCTCGTGGCCGCCACGCTGCTGGCGCTCGTCGGGACGGACATCGAGGTGTACGCGGCCGCGCTGCCCCCGCTGATGCTGGTCACCTTCACCGTGGGCCCGGTGAAGGGTGTGGGCTGGTCGCAGGCGATGTTCACGGTCGTCATCGCCCTGGTCTTCGCGCAGCTGGCGCCCGCGACCTGGCAGCTCGCGGAGTTCCGGCTCCTGGACGTGCTGGCCGGCAGCGCCATCGGCGCCGTGTTCGGGCTGCTCGCCTGGCCCCGGGGCGCCCATGACGAGCTCCGGCGCGCGGTGGCGACCCTGCTGCGCCACGCCGCGGAGACGGCGGTGGACACGACGGCCCAGGTCGCGTCGGGCGGGACACGCGTGCCGCTGCTGACCGCTCCGGGGCACAGGTCGCTGCGACACGCGCTGATCATGGCGGAGTCGGCGTACGCGCAGTACCAGAGCGAGCCGAAGGGGTTGGGGGTGCCGTCGGGGCGGTACGACTGGCAGGCCGCGCTCATGGCAGGCCACCACACGCTGTGGGGCGCCGACCGGATGCTCGTACCGCCCGAACCGGTCGTCGTACCGCCCCTGGAACGGGGTCCGACCGAGGCGGTCACCCGGATCGGCGACCGGGTGGCGGCGGGCATGCTCCTGGTCTCCGCCCGCCTGGATCCGAGCGGGGACACCCCGGACACCACGGTGCCGCTGCGCGCCCGGACCTTCGACGACTTCTCGGCCGAACCGCCGGGCGCGCCGTGGCAGTTCTACGCGGCCGTGTCGTGGCTGGACGCGCTGGTGACGGACCTGGAGCGGATCACCGGCGATCCCGGGGAGCGGAGGGACGGGCAGAGCACCGGCGCGACGCCGGGCACGTGAGGGCTCACCGTGGCCGGCCCGGCGGCTCCGCCATCCGAGGCGTCCGCGGCGAGAGGGATACGGTGGTGTGGTGACCGGCTCACGGCATCCCCTGCTCTTCCTCGACGTCGACGGACCCCTCATCCCCTTCGGCGGGCCGCCGCAGGAGCATCCGGTGTACGAGGACGGCGCCGCGCCGCGGGAGAGCGGCGCGAACCCGCTTCTGGCCAGGATCGATCCCTCGCACGGGCCCCGGCTGGCGGCGCTGCCGTGCGTGCTGGTGTGGGCCACGACCTGGATGGACGATGCGAACGACTCCGTCGCGCCCCGTCTGAGTCTGCCCCGGCTGCCCGTCGTGGACTGGCCGGAGCCGTCGGCGGAGGACGAGCGGGACGAACGGAACGGTCTGCACTGGAAGACCCGTGCTCTGGTCCACCGGGCTGCGGGGCGCCCGTTCGTCTGGGTCGACGACGAGATCACCGACCGCGATCGTGCGTGGGTCGCCGCACACCACCAAGGTCGTGCGCTGCTCCATCGAGTGGATCCACGACAGGGCCTCACGGACGCCGATTTCGCCGTCCTCGACGCGTGGTTGGGCCGGGCGAGCACACGCGGCACGGTCTGACCCGAACGGGACGGCTCGGCACGCCTCCGCCGCTCGCGGTTCGCCGCACCTCGGATATCGGCCGTATTGGTCCGAAGGAGGGCTAGTTCACGGCCTTCACGCTACCCTCCGGCCATGATTGACATGGGCATGCAACGGATGGGAGCGCGTGCGCGCTTCCGGATCATCGCACCGACACCCGGCCGGTGGGCCGCCCACACCGCGCCCCGGCGAAGAACCGGGCGCTGTTCCTTCGTGCTCCTCCTCCTGTTGACCCTTCTGGGCACCCCGACCCTCGCGACCGCCTCGGCCCCTTCGAACCCCTCGGCCCCCTCGACCGCCACGGCCCCCTCGGCCCACTCGGTCCCGGCGGGCGCCCCCTCCGCCGGGGCCGCGCCGGCCACCGGGGCCGCGTCGGCCGCCGCACGCTGGGGCGACCGCCGGCTCGACGAGGTCGCCTTCCTGACCACCCACAACGCGTTCACCAACTACGAGGACTCCCGGTGGAGTTCGGTGAACCAGTCCGAGTCCGTACGCGCCCAGCTCGACAACGGCGTCCGCGGTCTGAGCCTGGACACGCACTGGTACGAGCGCAGCACCTGGCTCTGCGTCATCAGCTTCGGCAGCGACTGCTACCCCAGCGACGTGTATCTGTGCCACGGCGAATGCAAGACCTTCGCCGGAGTCACCTACGCCCTGCCCCGGCAGTCCTTCCACGGCACGATGCAGACCGTGGTGGACTTCCTCGCCGCCCACCCCCAGGAGGTCGTGACCGTCTTCCTGGAGGACTACGTCAGCGCCGACCAGTTGCGGAACTCCCTGAGCAGGGTCCGGGGGCTGTCAGAGCTGCTGTTCCGGCCCGACGCGTGGAACGTGCGTCAGCAGGGCTGGCCCAAGGTGGCCGACCTGGTCACGGCCGGAAAGCGGCTGCTGGTCTTCTCCGACCGCCCGGACCGTGAGCATCTGGGCGTCATGTACGACCGGTCGTGGACGGTCAGCAACTACTGGAGCCTCGGGGACATGGGCAACGACCTCGCGTGCGTCACCCGCTGGTCCGACGTTCCGCTGGACCGTCAGGAGCCCGGATTCCGGCGGCTGTTCACGATGAGCCACCACCGCAACGTGCCCACGGTCCTCACGGCGGCCCTCGACAACGGGGCCAAGCTGAGGAACCGGATCACCGAACAGTGCCGGCCCGCGGCCGGTGGCCGCGACCCGAACTTCGTCTCCGTCGACTTCCACCGCCTGTCGGACGACAGCGGTCACACGCCCGCCTCGATCATCGCGGAACTCAACGCGCGCCCCTGACGCCCGCCCGCGCCGGACGCGGTGAGCCGCCCGCCCGCCGGGCGGGCGGCGCCGGCCCGGCCGTACCGCGAACTCATCCCGCGTTCCGCTCCGGCGCGGGCGAACCGCCCGACCGCCGTCCGGCACGCGGGCGAACGCGCCCGAGCGCCGGACAGCGGTCCGGGCCGGGCCTGTCTCTTCTACCCAC
>NZ_JBHUYJ010000057.1:16112-30205 GCF_042668715.1 Streptomyces sp. NPDC057271 | reverse complement strand
GAAACCCCCCCCGATCGCCGTGCCCCGGTCCGGGCCGGGCCGTGCGCTCGTCGGGTCAGCGGACGACGTCGAACACGTTCTTCTGGATGCCGTTGGCGTACACCTCGTGCTCGACGAGCTTCAGCTTCTGGGCGTCCTTGTCCGTGGCGCTGAAGAGACGCTTGCCCGCGCCGAGCAGGAACGGGAAGACGAGCAGGTGGTAGCGGTCGATCAGGCCGGCGTCGGAAAGAGCCTGGTTGAGGGACGCGCTGCCGTGGATGATGATCGGGCCGCCCTCGGTCTCCTTGAGCGCGGCGACATCGTCGAGCGAGCGCAGGATCGTGGTCTCGCCCCAGTTCGTGACCAGGTCGTCCTCGGTGAGCGTGGTGGAGACGACGTACTTCGGCATCGCCTTGTAGTCGGCGAATTCCTCCATGTCGGGCCAGACCGCGCTGAAGGCCTCGTAGCTGGTCCGGCCCAGCATCATCGCCGAGGCCTCCTTCTGCTCACGGCCCTTGATCTCGTACGCCTCGGGCAGGAAGTCGATGTCCTTGAAGGTCCACCCGGAGTTGCGGTAGCCGGGCTCGCCGCCCGGGCCCTCGACGACGCCGTCGAGCGAGATGAAGGCGGTGCTGATCAGAGTACGCATGATGGGGTTCCTCGTTGTCTCGTCGGCTTCTCGGCGGGCTCGTTCGTCACCAGCCATGATCTCTGACTGTGGATCACGGCGGAACTCATCGGTCGTGTCCGTACGCGGTCGGCGCCGCGTACGCCTCACGTGCCCGCCGACTCCCCCGCGCGGCCCTCAGTTCTCCGGCGGGACGCAGAGCACGGGGACGGTCGACATGTGCAGAAGTCGGTGGGGCGTCGAGCCCAGGAGTGCGCCTCGCATGGGGCTCTCGCCCCAGCTGCCCACCACGATCACGCGTGCGCCGTGGCGTTTCGCCGCGTCGATCAGGGCAGGGGCGGGCTTGTCGTCGATCACCTCGACGGTGGTCGGGACGCCCGCGCGGTCGGCCTCCGTGACGGCGTGTTCCAGACCGGTCCGGCCCGCCTGACGGACGGCCTCGCGGTGGGACGCGGTCTCCTCGCCCGTGGGCCCGGGAGCCGCGGCGCCGTAGACGAGTACGAGACGCTCCTCGAAGGCGGCGGCCACCTCGATGGCGATGCGCAGGGCGCGGGCGGCGCCGGGGGATTCGTCGTAGCCCAGGACGACCGACATCTCAGGTCTCCTTGCCATGGGCATGGGCGTGGGCGTGGACCAGTTCGGGGTCCGCCACGCCGGGGCGCTCCCGCCAGTACGCGGGGGACCGCAGACGCCATACGAGCATGATGACCACACCGGTGACGGCGATACCGATACCGATGACGAGCGGTGGCCCGAGGCCGAGCCACGAGGTGCCGCTGTAGGAGTTCGCAGGGTCCGCCATGTCCATCACGGACTTCACGAGGAGCCAGGTCAGCAGCCCGGCACCGACCAGGGGCCCCAGGCCGATGAGCAGGAGGTTGTGGACGCTCTCGAAGAGATGGCGGCGGTAGTAGACCGCGCAGGCCAGCCCTGTCAGCGCGTAGTAGAAGGCGATGAGCAGCGACAGCGCGGTGAGCGAGTCGAAGAGCGCGTTCTCGCTGATCCGGCTCACCACGAGGTACCAGGCGATGGCGATGGCGGCGACCCACCACGTACTGACGTCAGGGGTGCGGAAGCGCGGGCTGATGTGACGGAAGTGGGCGGGCAGCGCCTGTCGGCGGGCCATGGAGAGCGCGGTGCGCGAGGCCGGGATGATCGTCGTCTGGGTGGAGGCGATGGCGGAGGTGGAGACGGCGAGAAGCAGGATCCAGTCCCAGCCGCCCATGACATCCCCGGCGAGCTGGGCGAAGATGAACTCCTCCTCGCCGGCGTTCTCTGCCAGGAAGGTCGGACCGGCGTAGGCCACGACCGCGAAGCCCACGGACACGTACGTCACGAGCAGGATCACGGTCGACCAGAGTCCGGCCTTGCCCGGGGCGGTCGCGGAGTGCTCGACCTCTTCGGTGAGGTTGACCGCCGATTCCCAGCCCCAGTAGATGAAGACGCCCAGGAGAAGCCCCCCGCTCAGCGCGGCGCCGCCGGCGCCGAACGGATTCAGCCAGCTGAACTGGGGATCGATCGAAGGGTACTTGCTCGTGCCGGCGTACACGCTGTACAGCGCCACGACCACGAAGATCAGCAGGCAGACGACCTGGGCCAGGATGAGGACGTTCTGCAGCTTGGCCGACAGTTCGGTGCCGATGACGCACACGGCCGTCATCACCAGGATCAGCAGCACGGTGAGCAGTTGGCGGACGAAGGTGTTGTCCACCCAGCTGTCGAGTCCGAAGGAGAGCAGGGCGAAGCTCACGGCCACGTCGGCGAGCGAGCCGACGACCAGGACTCCGGTCATCGCGATGGCCCAGCCGCCCAGCCAGCCGGCCCAGGGGCCCATGGCGCGCGTGACCCAGGAGAAGGTCGTACCACAGTCCTGGTCGACCTTGTTCAGGTAGTAGAAGGCCGATGCGATGAGCAGCATCGGCACGAAGGACGCGAACATCACGCCTGGGGCGTAGATACCGACCAGGGCGACGATCGGGCCGATGACGGCCGCGAGCGAGTACGCGGGTGAGGTGGAGTTGAGCCCGATGACGAGCGCGTCGACGAAGCCGATCGCGTTGGCCTTCAGGCCCACGGGGCGCCCGGCGGGCGCGGCGTCCTCAGCTGCCATGTTCCCTCGCTCCCGTCGAGCCGGACAGAACAGCGAGCCCTACGCCTACGTCGTAGGAAGGTCGTCTACATCGTAGGGAGGGTCGTCCGCCCCTGCATGCGCAGGATCGGCCGGCGGGGCCGGGCCCCGGTGACCGCCGGCGCCTGCCCCAGGGCGCCCGGTACCGCGCGGGCAGGTCGAGGAAGAGCCCGGGTGTTGAGCCGTCCGGGGACCAGCAGCACCTCTCGTGTGCGACGTGGACGCACGCACTCCGCCAGCCTCTCGACGAGCTGGGGTGGGTCCAGCGTGGCCGAGGCCGCCACGGCACGCTCCAGACGGTCGATCCCGACGCTCACGTCCTCGTCCCGGCGCTCGACCATGCCGTCGGTGTACAGCACGAGCACATCGCCAGGACGCAGCGGGATCGACGAGGTCTCGTACGCGTACCCCGGCAGCGCTCCGAGGAGCGGGCCGCGGTGGTCGGCCACGAGCGGCTCGACGCCGCCGTCGTGCAGGAGCAACGGCGCGGGGTGGCCGGCGTCGGCCCAGCGCAGGGTCTTGTCGTGGTCGATGTGACCGGCCACGACCGTGGCCGTCTGCCCGGAGGGATCGCTGCACACCAGCTCGTTCAGCCAGGTCGTGATCTCCCCGGCGGACGAGCCGGTCTGCACCGGGCCCGCCAGGGCGTGCCGCTGCTGCGCCATGCGTGCCACGGCTTCCAGGCCGTGCCACGAGGCGTCGCCGATCGCGACGAGCACCCGGCCGTCCGGCAGCAGCCGGCACTTGTACCAGTCACCGCCCACCGCCGCGTCGGGCTCCGCCGGCCGGTAGGAGGCCGCCACCGTCAGCCCGACCGCCGCCAGTGCCTCCGGGAGGGTGGGGAGAATCGCCTCGCGCAGCGCGTCCGCGACCCTTCGCTCCGCCTCCGTCCGGCGCCGCAGCCAGTCCGACTCCCGTTCCGTCTCGGCCAGTCGCCGCCGGCTGCGGATCTGCGGGGTGAGGTCGCGCGCCACGAGATTGACGGCCCACGGTCTGCCGTCGGTACCGGCGACCGGCCGCCCCGGAAGGTCGAGCGTGCGGAGCTCGCCGAGCACGAGGAAGCGGATCCGCGTCCAGGCGGGCTCTTCGCCCGCGAGCACAGAGGTGAGGAATTCGGAGAACGCCGTCAGGTCGTCCGGCAGCAGCGCGTCGCACAGCTGTTCCAGCGACCACGGCATGCGCACCTCCGCGTGGAAGATCCGGCTGAGCCCCTCCGACCAGGTCACCTTCCCCTAGGGCAGATCCCAGTTGCCCCATCCCAGCGATGCCAGGTACTGCGCGTCGATGGTCAGCAGTTCCGCCTGGCTCTGCACGGGGCGCCAGGTGGCGAGGACCTGCTCGCCGCAGCGGGCCGCGGAGTAGAGCAGCGGAGTCCGGTGGATCCGGCCGAGGCGCTCCTCCGTGTAGTCGACCACCCGCCCGTCCAGGGGCCTGCCGGTGTCCACCACGTCCGCGAGGGCGGTCAGCAGGCCCGAGTGGGCCGCGCCGGGGCGCGCCTCCAGGAACCGCTGTCCGACAAGATGGTCCGGGGGCTCCAGCCAGTCCGCCGACCGTACGCGGTTTCCTGCCACGATCCGGAAGTCCAGGGCGCTGTCCGCCCCGTCCCACACGGGTTCGAGCAGCACGGCCGACGCGGGGATCGCCGGGAGCACGGTGCAGACTCCGCTGTCGCCGGGCTCATGCGTACTGCACAGACACCGTGGGGCGCCGTCCGCGCCGACGTGGGGTGGCAACAGAGCCAGGGACTGCACCGGCGACGCCAGCTCCCTGCCGGCCGGGCCGCGCAGCCGGCTCCCGGTGGTCCGGCGCACCCCCGCGCGCAGGGAGGAGATCTCCCGTTCGATCATGCTCTTGAGGGCATCGACGCTGTCGGGCAAGGGAAAACTCATCGTTCGCCTCCGCGAGCCAACTCATCGTTCGCCTCCGCGAGCCGCATGACGTGCCGCGTACCCCGAGTCCGGCGACCCGTCGCTCGTCTCCACCGGACGATCGACCATCGGCGACCGGGCCGGGAACAGGCCCCCTGGCCGCCCCGTCGGGGGATACCCGCGGGTCGCGCGTTCATGCGGCGCGCAGGAGTGCCGCTGCGCTGCGGCAGCCGCACCGGACACGCCGGGCGTCGCACGCTGTTCCCAGCGCGCGACGCCCGGCGTGTCCTACCGTTTCGTGCGTGGCGTGTCGTGACTACAGCGGCGGTGCGCTCGGGCGGGTCCGCCAGAAGGAGCACTGGTGGTCCGACTCGAACGACGAGTTCGGCCGCGTGGCTTCCGGGTTGAGCGTCAGCACCGTGACCGGCCCGGATCCGCGCCCGTTCGCGATCCCTTTCCCTTTCCCTTTCCCGTTTCCGGTTCCGGTGCCGGTGCCGTTTCCGGTGCCCGTGCCGGTGCCGGTGCCCGTGCCCGTGCCCGTGCCCGTGCCCGTGCCGGTGCCGGTGCTGGTCGTGAGCCAGGGGGTCTGGCCCGGGACGGTCGGCGCGCCGAAGCGGGCGAAGGCACCCCAGTAGCGTTTCATCCGTGTCGCGAGCGCCGTCTGGACCGGGGTCAGCGGCCGGTCGCCCGCCGTGAAGTCGTGCAGGTACGCCAACTCGGCGCTGTGCGCGTTCGACATGTCGAGCCCGGGAACCTGCGCACCCGCCAGGGTCGGGGAGTCGGGGTCGTCGAACTCGTAGGCGAAGGTGGGTACCTGCGAGGCGAACAGCCGCGTCGTCCACGCCGTGTGACAGGCGAAGGAGGAGTCGGTCATGACCGCCGACAGTGCCAGGTACGGCGAGCCGTACGCCGAGACCGGGTAGCGCGCGAGCACCTCCGGTCCCGCCGTCCCGTATCCCGCGAGGATCTGCGCCGTGTACTCCTCCTCCGTCGGTCGCGGCTGCGAGAGCGCCACGAACAGCCGCGACTCCGAGCGTGTGCTCCCGATGAGCACGGGCACCCTGTTCCAGTCCCCGGTTCCGATCGCCGCCGCCGGATCCACCGGAAGCAGTCCGTCACCCGAGGCGGGACCCGAGGTCGGCCGGGTGCCCGCAGCCTCCACGAGTGAGGCGACCGGGGCGGCGCGAAGGCACGCGGCCGGCCGAGCCGGATCGGTGCAGCCGACCGCCTCGGCGAACTCCCGGGCCTGCGCCGCGGCGCGCGCGCTGTCGGGCGTACGGATCAGTGTGCACGGGCCGCTCTGCAGCACGGCGCGGTGGAACAGGCCCGCGGCCGACGGTGCCGCGAGCAGCCCGCACACCGAACCGCTGCCCGCCGACTGCCCCGAGACGGTCACGTTGCCGGGGTTTCCGCCGAACGCGGCGATGTTCTGCCGCGTCCACCGCAGCGCCTCGATCTGGTCCAGCAGGCCGAACGAGCCGGAGCGCTGCGCGCTCTCCCCTACGAGTTGGGGCAGCGCCAGATAACCCAGCTGCCCCAGACGGTAGTTGATGCTGACCACGATGCTGTTCGTGAGGTCGGCCATCGTCCGGCCGCCGAACTGGGTGCCGGTGCCCTGGCTGTACGCGCCCCCGTGGATCCAGAGGATCACCGGCAGCCGGGACCCCGGCCCGGCTCCCCTGGGCCGGTACACGTCCAGGTAGAGGCAGTCCTCGCTGACGTCCGAGGGGTCCGCCAGGCCGAACGGCGAGAACTGCACACAGGCCGGAGCCTGACTGTCCGCCTCGCGCACGCCGCTCCAGCGGCGCGGCTCGCGGGGCGCACGCAGCCGCTCCTCCCCGACCGGGGGCGCGGCGTACGGGACGCCCAGGAACTCCTGCGCCTCGTCGTGGTTCTGGCCGCGCAGCTTGCCCTGCGCCACGGTGACCACGGGGAGCGGCCCCGCGTCCGGCCTGGGGGCCGCGGCGGTGGGGGCCGCCGATGTGAACAGCGCCAGCAGCGCCAGCGCCGTACCGAGCAGGGATCGTGCCGAAGGGGGCCGCTTTCCGGGCCGCTTCATCCGTCCTCCTGAATGGGCTGGTGGCAAGCGGTGTCAGGGCCGCAGGCCTGCGACCAGGGCGGAGGTGGTGGCGTGGTCGGCGGGGCCCGTGTTCCAGTTGCCGCTCATCGGACTGACGGCGATCCGGTTGCTGCTGACGGCCTCCAGGTCGCCTCCCTTCGCCGGTGAGCGCAGGTCCACCTTCACGTCGACCTTCCAGGTGCCGTCGCCGGAGTCGGTGAAGTCCGGTTCGAGGATCGTCTGCGCGTCCTGGAAGGTCGTTGACACCCCGGCGGCGGTGCCGCGGCCGTCGGCGCCGACGACGGGGTGGTTGACGTTCAGGCCGACTCCCTTGGGCAGCAGTGGTCCGGACCTCGCCCGCGCGCGCAGCCGGTCGATGAGCTTGACGGCGAAGTCGAGTGTCGGGCCCATCGCGTTGACGGTGGTGACCGGGTCGGGCACCGAAAGGCCGCCCGTGCTCAGCGCGATGGCGGGCACGCCCGACTCCAGCGCGGTGACGGCGCCGCCGACCGTGCCGGAGTGGGTCGCGAGCCCGGCCACGTTCGGCCCGAAGTTGGTACCGGACACCACCAGGTCGGGGGCGCGGCCCTCGAACACCTCGGAGAGGCCGAAGGCCACCGAGTCGCCCGGGGTTCCGTCAACGGCCCACACCTTCGGTTCGGGGTGCTTCACCGTGATGGTGGGGGCATTCGACATCTTCGTGCCGGTACCGCTCTGGTTGGTGAGCGGGGCGACGATGGTGACGTCGTGTCCGGCCGCGGTGAGCCGGTCGAACGCCTTGCGGATGCCGGGCGCGTTGTAGCCGTCGTCGTTGGTGAGCAGGATCCGCAGCGGAGCGGCGGGCCTCGCGGGTGCCGTGGTGGTCTGCGGCGAGGCGACGGCGGGGGCGGTGCCGGCCAGGGCCGCCGCGCACAGCATGAGCATGGCCGGAGGCAGAACTCGCTTGCGTCTCACAGAGGGCTCCTTGGTAGAGGAAACGGGGAGGTACCGGTGGTGGTGCGAGGCGAGGGTGGCGGTGCGAGCGGTGGTGCGGATGGCGCTGGTGGAGCTGGTGGTACGGATGGAGCTGGTGGGTCTGGCGGGTCTGGTGGAGCGAGGGTGGTGGTGCTGTACCGGCGGGCACGTGACCCTCGGCAGGTGCCCGCAGGAGCGGGGGCGGCCGGGACGCGCCGGCCCAGGACGCACCGGCGCGGGTCTCCTCGACCCGGGACGCACCGGCCCGGCCGCGTCGCCGCAGGGCCGGGCAGGGCCGCGGCCGGCGCGGACTGCGGCCGACACGGGCCGGCCCGGAGCGGGTCAGCGCACGCTGCGGATCGGGAGGATGGCGAGCGCGCCGATCAGCGAGAGGGCGCCGCCCGCCAGGAAGAGCGGGGTGTACCCGCCCAGGCCGGTGACGATGGCGGAGGCGACGAACGGGGCGATGATCTGCGGCCCGGCGTTCGCGATGTTGAGGACGCCCATGTCGCGGGCCGCGTCCTCCGCCCTGGGCAGTACCAGGGTGACGAGCGCGGTGTCGACAGCCATGAAGCAGCCGAAGGCGAGGCCGTTGAGGGCGCTGAACACGAGCATGCCGGTCCAGGTCGGGCTGACGACCGGCACCACCATGACCAGTCCGGCCAGCGCGGCCGACGCACCGACGAAGACCTTGCGACGGTTCCAGCGGTCCGACAGCAGGCCGCCGACGACGGTGGACAGCGCCACTGCGACCATCGACACCGGGGTGAGGATCGCCATCGCCGCGGGCGGATTGAGACCGGCGGGCAGCGCGACGTGGTCTCCCAGGATGTACAGCTGGTAGCCGACGACGGAGAAGTAGCCGAGCACCATGAGGGCGCGGCCGATGAAGGCCCAGCGGAAGTCGTGGTTCGCCAACGCGGAGAGGAAGGCGGCCAGTTGTGAGCCCTTCGGCGCCCTCGGCACCGGCTCGGCACGGGGAACGTCACGGCAGAAGACGGAGAGCAGCAGGGCGGCGACGGCGACGATCGCGCCGAAGACCAGGTATCCGGTACGAAGGTGGGTGACGGTCTGCGAGGCGACGAGGACGCCGGCGGTTCCGCCGATCGGCATGCCGAGTCCCACCAGCGCCGAGGCCGTACCGCGGCGGGCGGCTGGGACGCGGTCGGGGACGATCGCGGTGACCGCCGCCTGGTAGGTGTTCATCGTCGCCTGGACCAGACACCAGCCGATGCCGACGAGCAGCGCGGTGGAGACGCTGCCGAGGAGGGCCAGGGCGATCAGCGCGCCGACGGCGCCGCCGAGGATCCAGGGGTTGCGGCGGCCGCTGCGGTCGGAGAGTGCGCCCGCGATCGGGTTGAAGGCCGTCGCGAAGACGGCGCTGATGCCCCCGATCAGGCCCAGCACGGCGACCTTGTCGTCCGGTGCGATCGCGGCGATCTGGGTGGGCAGGAGAACGGAGCCGACTCCCATGTAGACCGCCATCATGGCGGAGTTGGCGACCAGCAGCAGGGGCATGAGCGCGCGCTGGCGCGGAGCTTCCGGTTCCGAGGTGGTGGCTGCGGCGGCACCGGCGCCGGGGGTGGGCGGATCGATCGGATCGGTGAGCTCGTTCGTGGCCATGACGACTCCTGGGAGGACGGAGTGGGGAGGTGGAGGTGTGCGGAACCGGCTGTCCTGCGGGAGCGGGGTGCGGTGTAGGGGCGGTCGGCGCACCGGTTCCAGGTAGGCGGGTAAGCGGGTGAGTCCGGGGTGAGGGACACCGCCTGAGCGGTCGCGCGGGGACCGCGGTGTCGCTGGAAGCCGCCGCCCGCGACTACGGCCGACACGATGCTGTTACACGTGTTACTCGCAGCGCTTGAAGACTGTGTAGCACCCATTTCCGGACTCGACTAGAGCCTGCGCGGGGTCGCTGCACGGATCGTGACCGAGAGGAGACGTGCACGTCGAGCACGTGTAACCACCATGTCGACCGCCCTGACCAGGGAGATCGCGCCTCACACCCCTCTTGCCCTTGTGGCGACGGTCACGCATCCGCAATACTCCGTGCCCGGCACCGGCACCACCGCGCCGCCCCCACCGCGACGGCCCCACGGCGACGGCCCCACGGCGCCGGCACTCGAGCCGACCCGTACCACCGCCGGCGCCGCCGCGCGCCACATGCCCTTCGGTTCACCACCGCGCGCCGCATGCCCTTCGGTTCACCACCACGCCTCCCCGCCCCGCACCCCCGCGACCGCCTTCCCGCGTGCCCCCACCGCCCGGGTGAACGACCGTGAAAGGCCCGCCATGTCGCGTCCGTCCGACGCCCCTCCCCCCAGCACCCCGCGCGTCCTCCCCGTCCATCACCTCCCGTCGGCTCCGCCACGCCACGCGCTCGCCGTCGGCATCGCGCTGCTCGCCGCATCACTGCTGTTCGGGCTGATGCTCCTGACCGGCGACCGCCCGTTCGTCCAGGAGCTCGACGATCGCTGGGCGGCCGCCACGAACGGCTCATATGCCGACGCGGCCACCGATCTCGCCACCGTCCTCGACCGGCTCGGCGGCCCGATCGGCGTGACCCTCCCGCTCATCGTGAGCGCCTGCCTCTGCGTATACGGTCGCTGGCGCTCGGCCCTCTTCGTCTGCGCGGCCGCCGTCGTCTCCAGCGTCGTCGTGGTGCTACCCCTCAAGCACCTGGTCGACCGCCCGCGACCACCTCACCCCTGGGTCCTCGTCAACGACGGATCGTTCCCCTCCGGCCAGGTCTTCAGCGCCGCGACACTGACGGTCGCGGCCGCGATCGTGCTGTTCCCACCGCGTGCGCGACGCTGGTGGTGGTTCGTCGGTGCCGCCTACGTCGTCGCCATGATGTGGAGCCGCACCTGGCTCCACGCCCAGTGGCTCAGCGACACCCTGGTCGGCGCAGTGGCCGGAACCGGAACCTGCCTGGTGCTGTGGCGGGTCTTCGCGCCCCTGCTGAGAACGGAGGCCGAGCGAACGGCCGACAACAGCCTCTGGCTGTGACGGGGCGACCCCCGGCCGACGCGATATAGAGAACAATTGACGGTCGTCTAGTTTCCGCAATACATTCGAACGGGTCGGCGCGTGCTCCGCGCGCGATCCAGGAAGGACTGGCTCATGGCTCTCACCCCGGACCCGGATCGGACGCTGGTCGAACTCCCCGCAGGGCGCCTGCGCGGCGCGGTCGAAGGCGGGATCACCGTGTTCCGCGCCGTGCCCTACGCCGCTCCCCCGGTCGGCGACCTGCGCTGGCGCCCCGCCCAGCCGCACCCGGGCTGGAACGGCACCCGGGACGCGACCGCCGACGGTCCCAGCGCGCCACAGCCCTACACGGAGGGCGGGGACCCGGTGCTCGGCGGTCATGGATCGCCGCCCTTCGACGAGGACTGCCTCACTCTCAACATCTGGACCCCGGCGGTCGACGAGGCCCGACGGCCCGTGCTCGTGTGGATCCACGGAGGCGGCTTCGTCTCGGGTTCGGGATCGCTGCCGAACTACTCCGGCGATACCTTCGCCCGGGACGGCGACCTCGTCACGGTGTGCGTCAACTACCGCATCGGGCCGTTGGGTTATCTGTACACCGGACCCGAGGAGGGCAATCCCTCGGGCGCCGGCAACCCCTGGCTCAGCGACCAGCTGGCCGCCCTCCGCTGGATCGCGGCACATATCGCCTCCTTCGGCGGGGACCCGGAGAACATCACCGTCGCAGGGCAGTCGGGCGGTGCCCTGTCCACCGCCGCTCTCGCCGGACTCCCCGAGGCACAGGGGATGATCAGGCGCGTGATCCTGCAGAGCCCGCCCTTCGGCCTCGACCTCCCCGGCCCGGACGCATACGCGGAGCGCACCGCCGCCTTCCTGGAGCTGGCGGGCGTCAAGACGGTCGCCGAGCTGCGGGAACTGCCCTGGCAGGCGCTGATGGGCGCGACCGCAGGTCTCTTCGCCCACACGACACGCTGGGGTTACTGGCCGACCCCGTTCCTGCCCGTCATCGACGGAGTCACCCTGACACGCCATCCGGTGGAGGCCCTGCTGCACGGCGCGGCGACCGACATCGACGTGATGATCGGCTGGACCCGGGACGAGGCCAACTTCGACTTCGCCCTCGACCCCGGGTACGCCGCCGCCGACCGGGAGCGGGTGACCGCCCGGATCGCCGAGACGTTCGGGGCGGACGCCGCGCCGGAGGTGTACACGGCGTACGAGCGGGCCCGCCCCGGAGCGCGGCCCGCCGACGTGCTGATGGACCTGATCACGGACGAACTCTTCCGCGTGCCCGCCGCAGAACTGGCAGAGGCCAGGGCGGAGGCCGGGCGGCCGGTCCGGGCGTACCAGTTCGACCTCCCCACGCCCGCGTACGACGGCCTCCTCGGCGCCGCCCACTGTCTGGAACTCCCCTTCGTCTTCGCCAACTTCGACCGTTGGGCGCACGCGCCGTTCCTGGCCGGGCTCGATCCCGCGGCTCGCGACGGCCTGGCGCACACCATGCACCGGGCGTGGATCGCCTTCGCACGCACGGGCGACCCCGACCACGCGGAGATGCCGGCGTGGGACCCGTACGAGACGGGGACGCGCACCACGATGCGCTTCGACTCGACGGTGACCGCCGTCGACGACCTCGCCGGTGACGCGCGTCGCCTGCACGGAGCCGTCACGCGGGGCCCGCTGTCGTGACCGGTGGGCCACTCTCGTGACCGGTGGGCCACTGCCCTGACCGGTGGGCCACGCGATTGTCGCGCGGCCCACCGCGTCCGTGATCTAACTCGTGTAACCTTGGAGACCAGGAAGGCAACCGCGCAGACACGAACCCCCGCAAGGAGCGTCACGGGACGTCATGGCAGAAGAAACCCCCGTCCCCGCCTCGATCACGAGCGCCGACGTGGCACGCCTTGCGGGCGTGTCGCGCGCCACCGTCTCCTTCGTACTGAACAACACCCCGGGTCACCGCGTCAGCGAGAACACACGCGCCCGCGTCCTCGACGCGGCAGACCGGCTCGGATACGTCCCGCACGCCGCCGCCCGGTCCCTGCGCGCGGGACGCAGCAACCTCGTCCTGATGCCCGCGTCGATCTCCGCGATCGGCCGGCTCGTGAGCGACTGGGTCGACGACCTGCACAGCGAGCTCGACCGGCACGGCTATACGGCCGTCCTCCACGCGGGCCGTTTCGCCGACCCCGTCGACGCCGCCCGGGCCTGGGCCGAACTGCGCCCGGCGGCGGTGGTCGCCCTCGACGGCGACCGACTCACGCGGGAGGCCGCCGAGTTGCTGCGTCGCGCCGGAGTACGCGGGGTGCTGGCCTTCGCCTCCCACCCCGTACCCGGCGTCCACACCATCGGCTTCGACCACGCCCACATCGGCGCCGTCGCCGCCGAGCACCTCATCGCCCGCGGCCGGACCCGGATCGGCGTCGTCATGCCCCAGGAGCGGGGCCTCGGCGTGCTCGCCGCACCCCGTCTGGCGGGAGCCGAATCGGTGGCCGCCCGGCACATGGCCACGGTCACCCCGCTGGAGCTCGCCTACACCCGGGAGTCGGCGACCGCGCTCGCCCGGCGCTGGGCGAGCCTGGAACTCGACTCCGTCTTCGCCTACAACGACGAGTACGCCGCGCTGCTCCTGCACGCGCTCCAGGCCGAGGGGATCGCCGTCCCGGACGACGTGGCGATCGTCGGCTCCGACGACCTCGTCCTGTCCGCGCTCCAGCAGCCCGCGCTCACGACGGTCCGCCTGGAACTGGCCACGCCCGCGCAGGTCGCGGACGCCCTGCACGAGCTGATCGAGACCGGGTCGACCGCACCCCTCCCGGCCATAGAGGCCGTACTCGTCCACCGTCAGACGTCCTGACCCTCCCCGTCCGCGGTCGCAGGGCATCTTCCGTCGGAGACGGCCCGGGGAACGAGCCGCAGTCGCGCCCTGTCGAAAACGCGACGCCGCTCCGATCCGGGCCGGCCGCGTCTCGGGCACCGACGACGTCGGACGCAGGGGCCCGGCGCCCGCGACGGCCGGACGCACAGGCCCGGCGCCCGCGACGGCGGGGCGCGCCGGCCCGGCGTCACCGAACTGCGCGTGCCGGAACGGCGCGACGCCGGACCGCCCACGGTCAGACGCGTGCCGTCGGACCACCCACCGCCGGGACGGCGCGACGCCGGACCACGCGCCCTCGGACCACGTGTCGTCGAACCACGCCACACCGAAACGCGCGACACCGGACCACTCCACACCGAAACGCCCGTCGCCGGACCACGCACCGTCGAACCACGCGCTACCGGAACGCCCCTCGCCGGACCCCGTAGCGTCGGAACGCGTGCCGTCGGACCGCGCCGGGCGAACCGTATGCGCTCGGGCTGCGCGTGCTTCGGTCGACCTGACCGACCGAAGCACGCGTGAGGCGGAGGCGGTTACGGAGCCGCAGAGGAGGGGTCCCCAAACCTTTCGGGCGCCCCCCCGGGGGTACGGGAGGATTCCCCGGAGAAAGCGGG
>NZ_JBHUYJ010000057.1:1567-16102 GCF_042668715.1 Streptomyces sp. NPDC057271 | reverse complement strand
GTGTCCGAGACCGTCGCGGCCGCCCCCCGGCGGTCACGGACGGCTTCCCGGGCGAGCGCGGGGGCACAGAGCCACCAGGCCACCAGACCCACCCCCGCACCGGCGGCCGCACCGGCCGCCGTGTCGGTGAGCCAGTGCGCGTGAAGCCACGTACGGCTCCACATCATGGCCAGCGCGAACACCACGCCCCCGAGCCACCATGCCCGCCGCCTGGCGACCGGGACCAGCAGCACCCCGACGAGTACGACGAGCAGCGCCGCCCCGGCCGCGTGGCCGGACGGGAACGAGCCATGGTCGACCCGGACCAGCGGGTTCACCGGACGCGGCCGGTCCACCAGGTGCTTGAGTCCCAGGACGACGAGCAGATTGCCGACGAGGTAGACACCGAGCAGGAAGCCGGCCGAGACCCAGCGCCGGCTTAGGAGCAGGAAGAACAGCAGGGCCAGCGGTACGACGACGCCCAGCGGCCCGCCGAACCAGTTCAGGGCCGCGGCGAGGACGGCATACGGCCCGTCGTGCGGGCCGCCCATCCATGCCAGCCACCGGTCGTCGAGGTCCTGGAACGGCGGGTTCAGCGGGTCGGGCCGGATGGCGAGGGCGGGCAGCGTGGCGAGGCCGAGCAGAAGAAGCCCCGCGACGAGGACACCGGAACGGCGAGCCGCCCGCGCCTCGGGCGGCCCTTCGGTGAGGGGTGTCGCCCCGGTGAGCTGCGGTCTCTCGGGGTGCGGGGAAGGGGTGACCGGATTCGTGGACATGGGTGTGCCTCTCGCGGCCGCGGGGGATGACCGCGGCCCTGGGACCGGCGTAACCGAAGGGCCGTGCAGGACGCGCCCGTTCGGAGGGAGCAGGAGTGCCGACGGCAGCGGAAAAGGGGAGGGACGGGAAGAGAGGTGGGGAGGGACGCAGGCGAGCGAGCGGAGGGGGCGGACCTGCTCGGGAGCCTCGGGCCCCGGGCGGGCACGCCCCTCCGCCCGCCCGGTCTCAGACCTTCACGTCCAGGTGGCGGGCCAGGAAAGCGACGCTCTCCGCGACGATCTCCGGGATGTCCGTGGAGCCCAGGAAGATGTGATCGGCGCCCTCGACGGGGCGCAGGGTCACGTCGCCGCCCGCCCCTGCCAGGGCCTCGGCGAGCACTTCGCTCTGGCTGTACGGGACGAGACCGTCCCCCGTGCCGTGGATCAGCAGGAACGGCGGCGGGGTCGAACCCGCCGCGTACGTCACCGGGCTCGCGGCCCGGGCCAGCGCCGGGCGCTCCGCCTCGGTGCCGCCGAGCAGGGCTTCGTACGGGTCGGGGAAGTCGGCGCCCGGGGGCATCCCCGGCAGGGGCTGACCGGCCAGGGCGGCGAGGTCGGAGACTCCGTACCAGTCGACGACGGCCCGGACACCGGTGTCCCCGGCGCCCACCCCGTGGGTGCCCTCCAGCGCCTCGGTGTCCGCGCTGTCCGGGCCGACGAGGCCGGCGAGGGCCGCCAGGTGCCCGCCCGCCGACTCACCCCAGACGGCGATCCGGTCCGGGTCGATGCCGAGGGCTCCGGCGAACCGGCGGACGTAACGGATCGCGGCCTTCACATCGTGCAGCTGGGCCGGGAAGGGTGCTTCGAGGCTGTGCCGGTAGTCGATGGAGACGAGCGCGAGCCCGGCGGCCAGCACCGATCCGTGCAGCAGGGGCGCCGGGACGGTCGGCGGCGGGTAGCGGCGGTCGCCGTCCAGCCAGCCGCCGCCGTGAATCCAGACGACGGCCGGGAACGGCCCTTCGCCTGCGGGGACCCGGACATCGAGCAGTCGCGGGCGGTAGCCGGGCGTGGTGGCGTAGGTGACTCCGTGGAAGTGGCACACACCGTGCTCGTCCGTCACGGGCGGCACCGGGGGCTGGTAGGGCGGGGGCGGCCAGGTCATGTCGGCCAGGTCGAGCTCGGCCGGGTGGGATTGCGTCATTGCGGCCCTTCTGCGGGCCCCGGGGTTCGTAGCGCTTTGTCCGAAATGCTTGCGCTCGAAGCCCGGGGAGACGTAACGTGTTACACGTGTTATCAAAACTCTAGCGACGCGATTCCGCCGAGGACAAGCCCAATGGCTGTCCGACTCTCGAGTTAGTTACACGAGTGACCACGCGGCCGCGTTGCGCAGCCCCTACGGGAGCACGTCATGCTCACCGCCACCGCTCATCCCGCACCCCGCGTTCCGGCCGCCGCGCACACCCCTGGCCACGCGACGACCCACGCGACGCCCCACGCGACCCGCCCCCCGAGTCGCCCACCGGACCGCACCCAGGCGCCCCTCCCCACGCTGGCCTTCGTTCGCTGGATCCCCGACCCCACAGCCGCGACCGTCCCCCTGGTCCGCTCGCGCGTCCGCGCCCTGCTCGAAGGGTGGCGGATCACCTCCGAGGTCACGGACACCCTCCTGCTCGCCGTCAGCGAGCTCGTCGGCAACGTCGTTCGGCACGCCGCCGCCGCGACCGACCGGATGCGCGTCGGCGTCTCCCGCGGCGAGGACTGGCTGTGCCTGGAGGTCGCGGACGGCGCGGCCGTTCCGCCCCGCCTGCCCGCACCCGCCACCGGGATCGATCCGGACGCCGAGAGCGGGCGGGGCCTGCTCCTGATCCACGTCATGACCGCCGAGGCGGGCGGTGAACTCGCTGTTCTCGTACACGACTCGGGCAAGTGCGTGCGGGTGCGGCTCCCCCTCGGCTGAGTCGGCCGAGGGGTGCCATGGACCTCAGATTTATTGCGTGAAGTTGACGGCCGACAAATTATCGAGATACTTGCCCCATCTCCCGCTGCTCCCTGATTGAGGTGCCGCCCCATGGAGCTCTCCCCCTCGGCGCATGCCGATTCCTTCTGCCGTGACCGGCTTCCCGACGTCTCCCTCTGGCCCGAACTCCACTTCGATCTACCGGAGTTGGTCTATCCCGACCGCCTCAACTGCGCCCGCCGCCTGCTCGACGACGCGGTCGAGCGCTGGGGCCCCGACCGTCCCTGTCTGCTGACCCCGACCGAGCGCTGGACCTACGGCGAGCTCCAGCGGCGCGCCGACCAGGTCGCCCAGGTGCTCACCGAGGACCACGGGCTCCGGCCCGGAAACCGCGTGCTGCTGCGCGGTCCCAACAACCCCTGGCTCGTTGCGGCGTGGTTCGGCGTCCTCAAGGCCGGCGGTGTGGCCGTCACGACGATGCCGCTGCTGCGGGCAGCCGAACTCGCCGAGCTGTGCGAGATCAGCCGTCCGGCAGTCGCCCTGTGCGACCACCGCTACGTCGCGAAACTCCACGCCGCGGCTCCACCGGGTCCTCCGGGGCACCCCGGCCCGCAGGGCCTGCCCGTCATCCCCTACGGGGGTCCGGGCGAAGCCGATCTGACGGCACTCTGCGCGAGGAAGGAAGGCCGGTTCACCGCCGTCGAGACGGCAGCCGACGACGTGGCGCTGATCGCCTTCACCTCGGGGACGACGGGACGCCCCAAGGCGACCCTCCACTTCCACCGGGACGTTCTCGCCAACGCCGACACGTTCTCCCGGCACGTCCTGAAGCCCGGCCCCGAGGACCTCTTCACCGGCACACCGCCGCTGGCGTTCACGTTCGGCCTCGGCGGGCTCGTGGTCTTCCCGCTGCACGTGGGCGCCGCGACCCTGCTGGTCGAACAGGCCACCCCCGAGGAGCTGGCCGAACTGGTCGCCGCGCACGGTGTGACCGTCCTCTTCACCGCGCCCACCGCCTATCGGGCGATCATGGCCGCCGGAGCGACCGGGAAGCTGTCCGGTCTTCGCCGCTGTGTGTCCGCCGGAGAACCCCTGCCCGCCACCGTCTGGCAGGAGTTCCACGCAGCCACGGGCCTGCGCATCATCGACGGCATCGGTGCCACGGAGATGCTGCACGTCTTCATCTCCGCCGCCGACGACGACATCCGTCCCGGGGCCACGGGCCGGCCCGTCCCCGGATACCGCGCCGCCGTGGTCGACGACCGGGGCGATCCGGTGCCGGACGGGCAGCCGGGGCTGCTCGCCGTGACGGGCCCGACGGGCTGCCGCTACCTCTCCGACGCGCGGCAGACCACGTACGTCAGGAACGGCTGGAACATCACCGGCGACACCTATATACGGGACGCCGACGGGTACTTCTGGTACGTGGCCCGCAGTGACGACATGATCGTCTCCTCCGGGTACAACATCGCTGGCCCGGAGGTCGAGAAGGCCCTCGGCGCCCATCCGTACGTCGAGGAGTGCGGGGTCGTCGGCGCCCCCGACGTGGGGCGCGGCATGATCGTCAAGGCGTACGTCGTGCTGCGCGACGGCACCCCGGCGGCCGAGGCCACCGCCCGGGAGCTCCAGGCTCACGTCAAGCAGGCCATCGCTCCGTACAAGTACCCCCGGGCCGTCGAGTTCGTGGCGGAACTCCCGAGGACGACGAACGGCAAGCTCCAGCGCGGCGAGCTGCGCCGGCGCGCACGAGCCGAGGCCCGCGCCAAGGACACGCGCACGGACGGCGCTCAGGTCCGGGCCGACGGCGCCGTCGAGGGCGGTTGCGCCGCCGGAGCCGCCGAGGCGCCGGTCCCGTTCCTGCCCAGCGTCACGGTCGAACGCCGGGTGGAATGGCCGGACACGGACGCCGCCGGCCACTACCACCACTCCACCGTCGTGCGCTGGGTCGAGGCGGCCGAGGCCGTGCTGCTGCGCCGTCTGGGCCTGTCCCATCTCTTCGGCAGCACGCCGCGGGTCCGTTTCGAGGCCGACTACCGGGCCCGGCTCTGGTTCGGCGAGGCCGTCCGTACGGAGCTGCGCGTCACCAAGGTCGGTACGAGCTCGCTGCACTACGCGTTCACCGTCCGCGGCGCGGAGGGTGCGGAGGCCGCCACCGGCCGCATGGTCGTCGCCCATTCGGCGGCCCGCGCCACCGGCACCCTCCCCTGGCCCTCGGACGTACGCGAGGTCCTCACCATGGCGGGCCCGCAGGCCCCCGAACTCATCACCGGAACCACTGGAGGTACCCCGTGCGCGTAGCAGTCATCGGTGGAGGGCCCGGCGGCCTGTACTTCGCCGCGCTGGCCAAGCAGCTCTCCCCGGACTGGGAGGTCACGGTCTGGGAGCGCAACGCGCCCGACGACACGTTCGGCTTCGGTGTCGTCTTCTCCGACGAGACCCTCGACGGCATCGCGACCGCGGACCCGGTCGTCCACGCCGCCATGTCGGCGAAGTTCGCCCGCTGGAGCGACATCGACGTCCGCTACCGGGGGCAGACCCTCACCTCCGGCGGGCACGGCTTCGCGGCCCTGGGCCGCCGGAGTCTGCTGCGGATCCTCCAGGACCGCTGCGCCGACCTCGACGTGGACGTCCGCTACCGCAGCCAGGCACCGGCCGTGGACCGGCTCGCCGCCGAGTACGACCTGGTGGTGGCGTGCGACGGCGTCCGGTCGGCCACCCGCGCCGCCTACGCCGGCACGTTCGGCCCGGACCTCGACGAGCGCTCGGGCCGGTACATGTGGCTCGGCACCGACAAGGTCTTCGAGGCCTTCACCTTCATCGTGGAGGAGCGGGAGTTCGGCACCCTCCAGGTGCACGCGTACCCCTACGACGACACGCGCTCCACCTTCATCGTCGAGCTGGACGAGGAGACCTGGCACCGCGCCGGATTCGCGGACTCCGCCGACCACGCGTTCGCGCCGGGAGCGAGCGACGAGGAGAGCATCCGAGTGTGCGAGGAGATTCTCGCCGAGCACCTGGACGGCCACCGGCTGCTGCCCAACAACTCCAAGTGGCTCCGCTTCACGACGGTGCGCAACCGCACCTGGCGGCACGAGAACGTGGTCCTGCTCGGCGACGCGGCCCACACGGCCCACTTCTCCATCGGCTCCGGCACCAAGCTCGCCATGGAGGACGCCCTCGCCCTCGCGGCCTGTCTGCACGAGCATCCGGCGGACATCGCCGGCGCGCTCGCGGCGTACGAGGACGAGCGCCGTCCGGTCGTGGAGTCCACCCAACGGGCCGCACAGGCCAGTCTCGAATGGTTCGAGAACATCGACCGCTACACCGGTCAGGACCCGCACCAGTTCGCCTTCAACCTGCTGACCCGCAGCCGCCGCGTCACGTACGACAACCTGCGCGTCCGCGACGAGGCCTTCACCACGGCCGTCAACGGCACCGCGGCCGTGCCGCCGATGTTCCGGCCCTTCCGCGTCGGCGGACTGCACCTGCGCAACCGAGTCGTCGTTCCGCCCACCGCGCTCGCCACGGCCCGTGACGGCGTCCCGGGCGACTTCGACCTCGTCCATCTGAGCACGCAGGCTCTCGGCGGGGCCGGCCTGGTCATCGCCGGCATGACGGCCGTGAGTGCCGACGCCCGCCCGGACCAGGGCTGCCCCGGTCTCTGGAACGACGACCAGGAGGCCGCCTGGCGGCGCATCACCGGCTTCGTGCACGGCCAGAGCGACACCTGCCTCGGCCTCCAGCTCACCCACGCGGGACGCCGCGCGGACACCGGGCCGCTCCTCGCCGCCTCGCCGCTCCCCTGGGACGAGGGGGGTCCGGTGCCGCGCGAGGCGACCCGGGGCGACATGGATCTGGTCGTACGGGATTTCGTGCGCGCGGCCCAGCGCGCCGACCGGGCGGGTTTCGACGCCCTGGAACTCCAGTACGGGCACGGGCATCTCATGTCCGGGTTCCTCTCACCGCTGACCAATCGGCGCACCGACGAGTACGGCGGCGGCCTGGCCGGTAGGCTGCGCTTCCCTCTCGAAGTGCTGCGCCGGGTGCGGGAGTCGTGGCCCGCCGGGAAGGCGCTGCTGGTCCGGATCTCGGCCGCCGACTGGGCCGAGGGCGGACTGAGCGAGGCGGACGCCGTGGGCATCGCGCGAGCTCTCGCCGAGGCGGGCGCCGACGCCGTCGACGTCTCCACCGGCGAGGTGGTCCCCCACGAGCGGCCACGGTTCGGGCGCAGCTACCAGACCCCTTACGCCGACCTGATCCGTAACGCCACCGGGGTCCCGACCATCGCGGTCGGCGCCATCTCCACGTACGACGACGTGAACTCGATCATCCTGGCGGGCCGCGCCGACCTGTGCGGTGTGGGCCGGGCCCAGCTCCACGACCCCCTGTGGACCCTGCACGCGGCCGCCGCCCAGGGCTACCGCGGCCCTGCCGCGCCGTGGGCGCCGTCCTGGAGGGCGGGCAGCGGCCGCCCGCCCGCGGCCCGTACGGACCGTGTGCCGCCACGTCTCGAACTCCTGCGGCAGCCCGCCGCACCCGTGCATCAGCGCTGGCTGCCGCGCGCCGCCACCGCCGAAGCCGTCGCGACCGGCGCTGTGCCGGCCAAGGCGGCCGCCGCCTCGCTCGCCCGTTGAAAGAGGAGAACCTCCGTGTCACGAGAGCCACTTGACGACCTTCCCCGTTTCACGGCCGCCGCCGTCCAGGCCTCACCCGTCTACCTCGACCCCGCCGCCACCGTCGACAAGGCGGTCGCCCTGATCGCCATGGCGGCCCGGAACGGCGCCCGGCTGGTCGTGTTCCCCGAGGTGTTCGTCCCCGGATACCCGTACTGGAACTGGACGATGAACCCGGTCCAGGGCTCGCCGTGGTTCGAGCGCCTCCAGCGTGCCTCGGTCGACATCCCCGGCCCGCACGTCGACGCCCTGCGCGCGGCGGCCCGCCAGTACGGCGTGGTCCTGGTCATCGGCGTCAACGAACGTGCTGCCCACAGCCTCGGCGTCCTCTACAACACCCTGCTCACCATCGGTCCTGACGGTGAACTCCTCGGTGTACACCGCAAGCTGGTTCCCACGTGGGCCGAGAAACTCACCTGGACCGGCGGCGACGGCAGTTCGCTGCGGGTCCACCGGACGCCCGTCGGCCCGCTCGGCACCCTCGCCTGCGGCGAGAACACCAACACACTGGCCCGGTTCACCCTCCTCGCGCAGGGCGAACTCGTCCACGCCTCCTGCTACATCGCGCTGCCCGTCGCCCCGGCCGACTACGACATGGCCGACGCGATCGCCGTCCGTACCGCCGCCCACAGCTTCGAGGGCAAGGTCTTCTCCGTCGTTGCCTGCTCCACCGTCTCCCCGGAGATCGTCGACATGCTCGCCGGGGACGACGACGAGCTGCGCACGCTGTTCCAGCGGCCGCGCAGCGCGCTGTCCGGCGTCTTCGGCCCGGACGGCCGCCCCGTCACCGAACCGCTCGTGGACGACGAGGGCATCGTCTACGGCGAGATCGACCTCGGCCGCTGCATCCAGCCCAAGCAGATGCACGACATCACCGGCCACTACAACCGCTTCGACGTCTTCCGCCTGGAAGTCGACAACACCCCTCGCCCGCCCGTGACGTTCACCGTGCCGCCCGCGGGCCCCCGGACCACCACCGCACCTGAGGAGGACGTATGACCATCGAGCAGGACGACACGATGCTCGGCCGCGCCCGGGTCTCCGACACGCCGGAACTCACCGCGTACTACGGCGAACTCGAGGCGCTGGACGCCGGCGCGCTGTGGACCGTCGCCAACGACATCGAACCCTGGTATCCGCAGCCCAGGTCCGTTCCCGTGCTGTGGCGTTACGAGGAGCTGCGGCCGCTCGTCCACAAGGCCATCGGCCTCGTGGAGGCCGACGACGCGGGCCGCCGCGTCGTGATGCTGGTCAACCCCGGCCGGAGGGACGTCAGCGCCGCCGCCGGACTCCTCTACACCGGGCTCCAGATCATGGGCCCGGGTGAGGCGATGACCGCCCACCGCCACCAGGCCGCCGCGCTGCGGTTCGTCCACGAGGGCACCGGCGCGTGGACGATCGTCGACGGCGAGAGGCTCAAGGTCGGCCCGCGCGACTTCGCCATCACCCCGAACGGCACCTGGCACGAACACGGCAACGACGGGACCGAGGCCCCGGTGATCTGGCAGGACGGCCTCGACATCCCCCTGGTCAACGCGCTGGACGCCGGGTTCTACGAGGTGCACCCCGAGCTCCACCAGACGCCCGGGAAGGTGGTGAACGCCTCTGCCCTCACCTACTCCGGCACCCTCCTCCCGTACGGCGTGGAGAAGTGGACCCGGCCCTACTCCCCGCTCCTCGCCTACCCGTGGGAGCCGACGTACGAGGCCCTGCGCGGCCTCGCCAGGGCGACCGAGGGCTCTCCCTACGACGGGGTCATCGCCGAGTACACCAACCCGGTGACCGGCGGCTCGGTGATGCCGACCATGGGCGCCCACATGCAACTCCTGCGCCCCGGGCAGGCCACCGCGGCCCACCGGCACACCGGCTCGGTGATCTACACCGTCGCCAAGGGCCGGGGCGCGTCGGTGATCGCCGGACAACGGTTCGAGTGGCGGGAGGGGGACATCTTCTGCGTGCCTTCCTGGGCCTGGCACGAGCACCAGAACCTCGACCCGTCCGAGGACGCCTGCCTGTTCTCCTTCAACGACTTCCCCGTCATGCGCTCGCTCGGCTTCCACCGGGAGGAGGCGTACCCGGACAACGGCGGACACCAGCCCGTCATCTCCTCCCCCGCCGTCTGAACCGCCGTGTGAACCGCCGCCTGCCCCGCCGTGCGACCCGCCGCCTGCCCCCGCCGTCCGACCCGCCACGCGAGTCACCGCCTCCCCCGCCGCGTGCGTCACCGCCTCCCCCGCCGTCCGACCCGCAAGGAGCACCTCCCATGCGTCTGCTGACCTTCACGACCACCACCTGCGCCGATCCCCGGCCGGGTGTCGAGACCGACGGCCACGTCCTCGACCTCGCCGCCCTCGCCGACCACGCGGGCGTCGCGCTCCCGCACGACCTGCTGGGCCTGGTCCAGGCCGGCCCGTACGGCCTGGAAACCGCTCGTCGGCTGCTCGACGGCGACCTGCCCGCGCACGCCGTCCACCGGGCCGAGGACGTCCGGCTGAACGCACCCTTCCGGCCCGGCAAGATCATCGGAGTCGGCCTCAACTACGTCGAGCACGTCGAGGAGTCCAGCCGCAGCCTCGACACCGACAGGGAACTCCCGCCGCGCCCGGTGCTGTTCAGCAAACCCGCCACCGCCGTCACCGGTCCCGGCGCGCCCATCCTGCACAACGCCGACCTCACCACCCAGCTGGACTGGGAGTGCGAACTCGCCGTCGTCATCGGCCGGACGGCGTACCGGGTGAGCGAGGAGGAGGCGTACGACCACATCTTCGGCTTCAGCATCGTCAACGACATCAGCGCCCGCGACCAACGCCGCTCCGGTCAGTGGTTCTTCTCCAAGGGACAGGACTCGTACGCGCCCTTCGGCCCGGTGGTCGTCACCGCCGACGCGATCCCCGACCCCATGGCCCTGGACCTCTCGCTGCGCGTCAACGGCGTCACCAAGCAGAAGTCGAACACGCGGCACATGCTCTTCCCGATCGCCCGCCTGATCGCCGACGTCAGCTCCGGCGTGACCCTGGAACCCGGCGACGTGATCGCGACGGGTTCGCCGTCCGGGGTCGGGGCCGGCATGGTCCCGCCGGAGTTCCTCCTGCCCGGTGACACGGTCGAGGCCACGGTCGAGCAGATCGGCACCCTGACCAACCCCGTGGTCGACGCCCGCTGACCCCGCCAGACACATCCGTACGAACCGAGGAGCACCCGTGTCCCCCCGCACCTACCGCATCGGCCAGATCGTGCCGAGCTCGAACGTCACCATGGAGACGGAGGTCCCCGCGATCCTGCGCGCCCGCGCGGCCGCCGCGCCGGACGAGCGTTTCACCTTTCACTCCAGCCGCATGCGTATGACCCATGTGACACCGGAGCAGCTCAAGGCCATGGACGCCGACTCCGACCGCTGCGCCGTGGAACTCTCCGACGCACGGGTCGACGTGCTCGGTTACGCCTGCCTCGTCGCCATCATGAGCATGGGGCCGAGCTACCACCGTGTCTCCGAGGAGCGACTGCACCGGCGTACGGTCGAGAACGGCGCCCCTGCGCCCGTCGTCACCAGCGCGGGGGCTCTCGTCCACGGGCTGCACACCATCGGCGCCACGAAGATCACCCTGCTCGCCCCGTACATGAAGCCGCTGACGCGGACCGTCGTGGACTACCTCGTCCAGGAGGGCATCGAGGTCCTCGACCACCGGGCCCTGGAGATCCCGGACAACCTGGAGGTGGCCGCCCACGACCCGGCCAGGCTGCCCGGTCTCGCCCGCGCGCTCGACCACGCGGACGCCGACGCGGTCGTCCTCTCCGCCTGTGTCCAGATGCCCTCGCTCGGGGTGATCGAGGAGGCCGAACAGCTCCTGGGCAAGCCGGTCGTGTCGGCTGCCGTGTGCACCGCCCACCAGATGCTGCGCACGCTGGGCCTGCGGGCGGTGGCCCCCGGGGCCGGACACCTGCTGTCGGGGGCGTACGCCTGACCGGAACGGGCCTGGAGGGGGCCTCGATATGATCGCGACCGCGTACAACGGAAGGCGATCATGTCGGACAGCCCCCTCAGGCCCAGCTCGTTGATCAACACGGTCTACGGGGCGTTCCTGCGGCGCCTCGGCGGCTGGGTCTCCATCGCCGACCTGATCACGCTGATGGGGGAACTGGACGTCGACGGCCCGGCGGTGCGCTCGGCGATCTCCCGGCTGAAGAAGCGCGGAGTCCTCGAACCGGAGCGCCGGGGCGCCACCGGCTACCGACTGAGCCCGGCCGTCCTTCCCGTCTTCGACGAGGGCGACCGCCGGATCTTCGCCAGCCTGCAGCCGGCCGACCTGGCCGACGGCTGGGCGATGGCGGTGTTCTCCGTGCCGGAGTCGGAACGCGCCCACCGCCACCAGCTGCGCACGCGCCTGACGTGGCTCGGCTTCGGCAACATCGCTCCGGGTGTCTGGCTTGCGCCGGGCCGGCTCCTCGAGGACGCGCGCACCATGCTCGTACGGCTCGGCCTCAGTGACTACGTCCACCTGTTCGCGGCCGAGTACGCGGCCTTCAGCGATCTGCCGGGCACGGTGAGCTCCTGGTGGGACTTCCCGGCGATCCAGAGGCAGTACGCGACGTTCACCGACACGTACGCGCCGGTGGCCGCGCGGTGGGCGGCGGCCAAGGCGGAGCCCGGGCCGGCGGAGGCGTTCCGCCACTACGTTCCGATGCTCACCCAGTGGCGGCGCCTGCCGTACCTGGACCCGGGGCTGCCGACCGAGCTGCTTCCCGCGGACTGGAACGCGGTGGCCGCCCGGCAGGTCTTCCAGCGGCTCCACGGCGTCCTGCTCGACCCGAGCCTGCGGCACGTGGCCGAGGTCACGGGGCTGAGGTCACGGGGCTGAGGTCACGGGGCTGAGGGGCTGACCTCCGCCGGACCGAGTCCTGCCGGACGGCGGGCTTCCGGCACGGCGGGGCCGGCACGGCGGGGCCGGCACGGCGGGCTCCCGGGACGGCGGGCTCCCGGGACGGGCGCCAGTCGCGCGGCGGCTTCGGCGAGTTGCCGCAGGTGCGTGGTGCGGGTTCGACGGCCCGTACGCGGGGGACGGTTTTCCTGTCGACCCGGGGATCACACGACGACGGCCTTGTCCACAGGCAGCTCGGCCAGCCGCCACTCCAGCATCCCGTCGGTCAGCCGGACCACCTTGCGGCCGCGGGCGTGCAGCAGGCGCACGGCGTCGTGGGCCAGGACGCAGTAGGCGCCACGGCAGTAGGCGACGACCTCGGCATCATCCGGCAGTTCGGTGATGCGCTCGGCGAGCTCGTCGACGGGGATGGAGACCGCGCCGGGGATGTGCCCGGCGGCGTACTCCTCCGCAGGCCGGACATCGAGGACGACGACTCCGCCCACCTGGGCGCGCGCAAGGAGCTCGTCGCGGTCGAGTTCCTCGGCATCGTCCGTGCCGAGGTAGGCAGTGCGAGCGGGCTCGACGTCGGCCTGATGCGTCTGGGCGACCTGGCGCAGCAGGGCGTAGAGGGCGGCGACGTCGTCGCCGGCCAGCCTGTAGTGGATGCGTACGCCGTCGCGGCGGGTGGTCACGAGCCCGGCCTGCTTCAGGGTCTGCAGATGCGCGGAGGCAGTGGTCAGGTTCAGCCCCGCCGCTTTGGCGAGCGCGTCGACGGTGCGCTCGCCCTGCGCCAGCAGATCAAGCAGTTCCAGGCGCTTCCCACTGCTCAGCGCCTTGCCGGTGCGGGCGAAGGCGTCGTACAGCGCGGCTTTGCGCTGGGGGTCTCCCATGGCATCCTCCATAATTCCATGGAATATCGTAACCAAGGGTGGGCACCGAAGCGACCCGCATCTTTCCATGACACCTGGAGGATCCGATGGGCTTCGCCGACGATCACTTGAAATCGCTGGTCGATGAGGGTCTGGGCAACAGCGCCTACCTCGTCGACCTCGGCGACGGACGGGCCTTGGCCGTCGATGCGAGCCGCGATCTGCGTGCCCTGCGTGCGGCTGCCGGACGGCGCGGTCTCACGGACGCCTTCGCCGCCGACACCCACCTGCACGCCGACTTCCTGTCCGGTGCGGTGCAGCTGGCCGCCGACGACGGCGCCGCCGTCCTCGCCTCCGCCGCCGGCCATCGGGCTTTCCCGCACACCGCGCTGGCCGACGGCGACGAAACCGATCTCGGCGGCCTTACCTTGCGCGCGCTGGCCACTCCCGGCCACACCGACGAGCACCTGTCCTTCCCGCTCCTGGACGGCACCACCGAGCTCGGGGTCTTCACCGGTGGTTCCCTGATCGTCGGCTCGGCCGCCCGCACGGACCTGCTCGGCGCCGACCGTGCGGAGGAGCTGGCCCGCGCCCAGTACCGCTCACTGCGGCGCCTGGCCGAACTGCCGGACACGACGGCGGTGTGGCCGACGCACGGCGCCGGGTCCTTCTGCTCCGCACCGCCGGGTGCCGAGCGCACCACCACCATCGCCGCCCAGAAGCGGGCCAACCCCCTGCTCGCCGCACCGGACGAGGAGACCTTCGTACGGCGGTTGCTCGGCAGTCTCGGCTCCTACCCCTCCTACTTCGACCGCCTGGGCGAGGCGAACCGGCACGGGCCCGCCGTGCTCCGCTCGGCTCCCACTCTCCCCGCGCTCTCCCCGGACAAGGTGCGCCACCTGATCGGCGAGGGCGCCCAGATCATCGACGTACGCCCCGTGGCGGCCTTCGCCGCGGGCCACGTCCCCGGCGCCGTCTCCATCCCGCTGCGGGACCAGTTCGCCACCTGGCTGGGCTGGCTGCTGCCCGACGACACCTCACTCGTGTTCGTCGCCGACCCCGATCAGGGCCTCGCCGAACTCACCTGGCAGGCACTGAAGATCAGCTACGAGCGACTGGCAGGACACCTCGACGGCGGTATGGGCGCCTGGACCGCGGGCGGCGGAAAGCAGGAACGCATCGAGCTCCTCACCGCCGACCAGATCGCCGAACGCCCCGTCCTCGACGTCCGCCGGCACGCCGAACACATCGCCGGACACATCCCCGGTGCGGTCCCCATCGAACTCGGCGACCTCACCGGACGCAGCGCCGAGACACCTCCCCGCCCCGTCGTGGGGTGTGGGGCCAGGGAAAGGGCCACGGACACGGCAAACCCCCCCCCCCGCGCCCACCCACAAGACCTCACCCTCCCCTCCCATGGAACCGCCACCCCATCCCACAACC
>NZ_JBHUYJ010000057.1:0-1557 GCF_042668715.1 Streptomyces sp. NPDC057271 | reverse complement strand
GTCGTGGCCTGCGGGCACGGGGAACGCGCCATGACCGCGGCCAGCCTCCTGCAGCGCGCCGGCCACAAGGATCTCGCCGTCCTCGACGGTGGACCGGCCGACTGGTCCAAGGCCACCGGCCGCCGTCTGGAGGAGACCGCGTGACCACCCGCACCACCGGCGAGAGCCGCCCCGCGATACGTCTCGGCCTGCGGGCCAACCTCGCCCAGTTCAGCCTGCTCGTCCTCGTCAACGCCCTGGTCGGCGGCATGCTCGGCCAGGAACGCACCGTCCTGCCGCTCCTGGCCGACGACGTCTTCCACCTGTCCGCCTACACCGCGGCCATGACCTACATCCTGGCCTTCGGCGCCACCAAGGCCGTCACCAACTTCTTCGCCGGCACCTGGTCCGACCGCTACGGCCGCAAACCGGTCCTCATCGCCGGATGGCTCATCGCCCTGCCCGTGCCCGCCATGCTCGCCTGGGGCCCGTCGTGGGGCTGGATCATCGCCGCCAACATCCTGCTCGGCATGAACCAGGGCCTGACCTGGTCCACCACCGTCATCATGAAGATCGACCTGGCCGGCCCGGAGCGCCGCGGCCTGGCCATGGGCTTCAACGAGGCCGCCGGATACGTCGCCGTCGCCGCCACCGCCATGGCCACCGGCGCCATCGCCGAGCACGCCGGGCTGCGACCCGAACCGTTCCTGCTCGGCGCCGCCTACGTCGTACTCGCCCTGGGTCTGTCCACCTTCGCGGTCCGCGAGACCCGCGACCACGCCCGCTTCGAAGCAGCCCGCCACGTCACCCCCAGGGGCAGCGAGCACGACGGGGAACTGACCACCGGCCAGATCGCCCGCCTCACCAGCCTTCGCGACAAGGCGCTGTCCGCCGCCAGCCAGGCGGGCATGGTCAACAACCTCAACGATGCCCTCGCCTGGGGCATCTTCCCCCTCCTCTTCGCCGCCCACGGCCTGTCCATCGCCCAGATCGGTCTCCTCGCCGCCCTCTACCCAGCCGTCTGGGGCGCGGGGCAGATGTTCACCGGCTGGTGGTCCGACCGCATCGGCCGCAAGCACCTCATCACCGCCGGAATGCTGTTGCAGGCCGCCGCGATCGGCCTGGTCGCCGCGGGCACCACATTCGGCGTCTGGGCCACCGCCCAGGTCCTCCTCGGTCTTGGCACCGCTCTGGTCTACCCGACCCTGCTCGCCGTCGTCGGCGACGTCGCCCATCCCGCCTGGCGGGCCCGCGCCGTCGGCGTCTACCGCCTCTGGCGTGACGGCGGCTTCGCCGTGGGCGCACTGCTCGCCGGAGCCCTCGCCGATGCCTACAGCCTGACCACCGCCATCTGGGCCATCGCCGCACTCACCGCCGCCTCCGGCCTGGTGGTCGCGCTGCGGATGTACGAGACACATCCACGGACCTGACGTGTCGCACACAGGGGCTGCTGCCGTCGGGCAGCGTGCGGCACATACGGTCGCTAGTGTTCTGAGTCTGGAATTCTGTTCAGATAGCTGGCGAGGCGTTCAAGGATCTCGTCCGCAGTCTTGGTCCACACGTAAGGTTTCGGGTCGC
>NZ_JBHUYJ010000056.1:12536-50931 GCF_042668715.1 Streptomyces sp. NPDC057271 | reverse complement strand
GCCCCGAGACCGACGGTCTCGGGGCGTCGCGCGTGCTCGGGAGGGCGTGTGGCGTACGGCGGCGGGGGAGCGGGGCGGGGGGCGTGCGTCACCGGCCGCGCGGAAAGCCGAAGGCCGGCCGGTGGGGCACCGGCCGGCCTTCGGGGACGGGGTCAGGACGCGACGAGGGCTTCCAGCTCGCGGAGGACCTCACCGGGCGTCGGCAGGGTGGCGACCTCGGCGGCCAGCGCCCGGGTCCGCGCCGCGTACCCGGGATCGGCGAGGATCTCCCGGCAGCCGGCTGCGATCACCTCGTCGGGGTCACGGCCCTCCTCCGGGCGGTGCTTGTCGACCACGACGGCCGCCCCGACGGACGCTATGGCCTCGGCGACGGCCTTGCCGTAGCCGTTGTCGGGGATGATCAGCTGCGGTACGCCCGCGTTCACCAGCGTCATCGCCGTGGTGGCGCCGCCGTGGTGGACGGCCAGGTCGCAGGTGGGGGCGACCACGTCGAGCGGGATCCAGCCGATGCGTACGTCGCCGAGCTCCGCGCCGTACTTCTCGGCGGCCTCGGGGAGCGCGGCGATGAGCACTTCGGCGCCCGCCCCGGTGAGCTCGCCGACCAGCTTCCGCAGCGAGCTGCCGGGGGTGTCGAGCATGAGGTTACGGGTGCCCGCGGTGATGAGGACGCGGGGGCGGCCCTCGGGGCGGGTGTACATCCAGGGCTCGACGCGCCGCTGGCTGACCCGCGGGACCCAGCGCATCGCGCGGGCGGCGGGGGCGCCCTCGGGGCGGATCGGCGGCGGGCAGAGGTCGATGAAGAGATCGGGCTCGGGGAGCTCGGCCAGGCCCAGGCGCTCCAGCTCCGGCTGGAGTTCGGCGACGGCGGCGCGGTCACGGCGGGCCATCGGCGCGATGTGCCAGATGTGCCGGACGTACGGAACCCCGAGGCGGGCGGCGAGGACGCGCGGTACATGGGAGAGGCCGCCGACGACCAGGTCCGGGGTCCAGGTCCCGGTGAGCTCCAGGAGGGCGTCGAGGCGGGCCGTGGCCGTCAGCGACTCCTGGCCGTAGCGCATGCGCTCGGGGGTGATGCAGATCGCCGGGAGCCCGACGGAGGCCGCGGCGGCCATGAGCGGCTCGTCTGCGGCGAGCATGATCTGGTGCCCGGCGTTCCGGGCGGCGGCGGCGAGCGGGGCGACGCCGAAGACGGCCGCCTGGCTCCCGCCGACGGTGAACAGGATCTTCATGAGGAGGGGCCTCTTCCGGTGAGTGGGCGTATTCCTTGGTTCCACGCCGTGCGGCGCGGTGGGCGGACTCAGCCGGCCTGGGCCATCTCCATGATGTACTGACCGTAGGCTGAGTTCGCGAGACGGCTGCCGAGGCGGTAGCAGGCGTCACGGTCGATGAAGCCCATGCGCCAGGCGATCTCCTCCAGACAGGCGATGCGCACGCCCTGGCGGTGTTCCAGGACCTGGACGTAGTCGCCGGCCTCCATGAGGGCGTCGTGGGTCCCGGTGTCGAGCCAGACGAAACCGCGGCCGAGGGGGATGAGCCGGGCCTCGCCGCGCTCCAGGTAGACCCGGTTGAGGTCGGTGATCTCCAGCTCGCCCCGCTCGGAGGGCTTCAGCTCCCGGGCGTAGTCGACGACCTTGTTGTCGTAGAGGTAGAGGCCGGTGATGGCCATGTTGGTCTGCGGCTTGGCGGGCTTCTCCTCCAGGGCGGTCAGGCGGCCCTGGCCGTCGACCGTGCCGACGCCGTAGCGTTCGGGGTCGCGGACCGGGTAGCCGAAGAGGACGCAGCCCTCGAGGTCCCGGCCGGCACGCTGGAGCATGGGGCCGAACTCGTAGCCGTGGAAGATGTTGTCGCCGAGGACGAGAGCGACGGAGTCGTCGCCGATGTGGTCGGCGGAGACCAGGAAGGCGTCGGCGAGACCGCGGGGCTTGTCCTGCTCCGCGTAGCTCAGGTTGATACCGAGCCAGGAGCCGTCGCCGAGGAGCCGGCGGAACATCTCCTGATCCTCGGGAGTGGTGATGATCTCGATTTCGCGTATCCCGGCCAGCATCAGCGCCGACAGCGGGTAGTAAATCATCGGCTTGTCGTAGACCGGGAGCATCTGTTTCGAAACGCCCAGTGTGATCGGATGGAGCCTCGTTCCATTACCGCCGGCCAGGACGATGCCCTTCACCGTCGCACCTCCTTCGTGAATTTCCCTGTCGATCTGAGCGGATGCCCGCACTCTATAGCGGGGGATCGAACGGCCGGAAGTCGCGTTCGAGGGCGTACCGGCCGCGATGTACGCGGGTGTTGACAAATAAAGTTCTGCTTATCCACTCTGACCTCATCCCGATTCAGGCATGTGAATTCCTCTTGCCCTTAGGTGGACTTGTGAACATCGAAGATCTGACACCCGACCAGGAATCCGAGCGGAGAGCCGGTATCGGCATCATCGGGTGCGCCGACATCGCCGTGCGCCGGGCGATCCCCGCGATTCGGAGGTCTCCGTTCGATCTCGTGGCGGTCGCGAGCCGTTCTCTGGCGAAGGCCGAGTCCGTCGCCGCCGACACGGGCTGCGCGGCCGTCGAGGGGTACGAGGCCCTTCTCCGCGCGCCGGGCGTCGACGCCGTGTACGTCCCGCTGCCGAACAGCGAGCACGCGGAGTGGGCGCGCCGGGCGCTGGAGGCCGGCAAGCACGTCCTCATCGAGAAGCCGGCGGTGCCGAGCGCCGAGACCGCCCGGATGCTCGCCGATCTCGCCGAGGAGCGCGGGCTGCTCATCATGGAGAACTTCGCGTTCCTCCGGCACCCCCAGCACGACCTGGCCCAGGACCTGATCGCCGAGGGCGCGATCGGCGAACTCCGCTCCTTCAACGGTGTCTTCGGTATTCCGCCCACCGATCCGAACGGCATCAAGTACCAGGCGGAACTCGGCGGCGGCGCCCTGTGGGAAGTCGGCTGCTACCCGGTGCGCGCGGCCCAGGAGTACCTGGGCGGGGCGATCGAAGTCCTCGGCGCGTCGATGGAGTTCGACGCGAAGCTGGGCGTGGACGTGTCCGGTGCGACCCTGCTGCGCGACGGCTCCGGTGTCACCGCGCACTGCTCCTTCGGCCTCTCGCACGGCTACCGCTCGACGTACGACCTCTGGGGCAGCGAGGGGCGGCTGACCCTCGAATGGGCGTTCACGCCCTCACGCGACGCCCGTCCCGTGCTGCGCCTTGAGCAGCGGGACCGGGAGACGCGGATCGTCGCGCCGGCCTCGGACCAGTTCCTCGGTGTCTTCAGCGCCTTCCACGCGGCGGTCCGGGACGCCCCGGCCCGTCCGGCGCACCATCGCGAGCTGGTACGGCAGGCCGATCTGATGGCCCGGATCCGCGCCCACGCCGGGTGAGGACGGCCTCGTGCCGGGACGAGAAGAACGGCAGCCGGTGCCCGAGGGCACCGGCTGCCGTTCTCATGTGCCCGCACCCGCGGACGTCAGCCGTTCTGCAGGACTCCGAAGGGGCGCGGCAGGCACTGCTCGTACGTGGGCAGGATGCCCAGCGCGGCCGCCTCCGCGAGGGTGGGCGCCACCGCGTCCTTGTCCGAGCGGATCGGCGGTTCCCTCAGCTCCCACGGCAGGCCGATCTCCGGATCGAGCGCGTCGACGTCGATCATCGTGCCGGGCACGTACTCCTGTGAGCAGAGGTAGCTCATGCAGGTGTCGCCGGTCAGGGCCAGGAAGGCGTGGCCGATGCCGTCGGGCAGGTACACGGCCGTCCCGGTCTCCGGACTCTGGTACGTGACGTCGTACTGCCCGAACGTCGGGGAACCGACCCGGAGGTCGACCGCGATATCGAGCGCGCTGCCCCGAACGCAGGTCACGAACTTCGCCTGACCGGGCGGGACCTTGGTGCCGTGAATTCCCCGCAGCGTGTTCTTCCTGGACACCGAGTAATTCACCTGCCGGACCGAGAAGTCCCAGCCGCTCTCGGCCAGGATCGCGCTGGCACGCACCGACTCGAAGAAATGCCCCCGACGGTCGCTCAGCGGTTCCGGTTCGACGCGGTAGGCGCCCGGGACCGTCATTTCCGTGATCAACACAGGATCAGCTCCTCGCCGGCTCAGCCCGCCGCGACCGGGGCGCCGGCCGCCTGGGCGATCCGCTGCCGCATGGCGGCGGAGTCGTTGGCGTGCGGGAACTCCTCGTCGGGGACGTCGACCCCGAGGAAGGCGCACAGCGGATCCCAACCCTGGCGTACGTCGTAGACGAGCACCTTGTCGGCGCCGAGGGCGCGCACGATGTCCTCGTTGTGCCGGCGGTACGCCGCGACGGCGTGGTCCTTGTCCTCGAAGCGGCCCTCGAAGACGCCGTCCCAGATCATGGTGCTGACGACGCGGAGCAGCCGCTCCTGACGGGAGCCGGGCTCCGGCGGACGCTCCTTGCTGCGCAGGACGAACTGGTAGAGCGTGTCGTACGTGCTCCGGTACCAGCCCTCGGCGTCCCGGACGGTGACGACGAACCTGGCCTCCGGGAAGGCCTCAGCGAGCTGCCGGTAGTAGACCGTGCAGGGACCGTCGACCGCGGAGGAGTATCCGGCGAACACCGCCCGCCAGTCGGGGTCCTCCCCGTCGCAGACGATCCTCTCCCACTGCTCCAGGCGCGCGTCGTCGTCCACGATGTCGAACATGTGGAAGGAGGGCCCCAGCCCCAGCCGGTCCAGGGCCACCTTCAGCGAGGTCGTGCCGGTCCTGCCCAGACCGGCGTTGATGAGCTTCACGGGTACGCATCCCTTCGTCAGCGCCAGACCGCGGGGGCCTGGTTGGAGGCGACGTTGACCCGGTTCCACATGTTGACCAGGCCGACATGCATGAGCAGGGCGCCGAGCTGCTCCTCGGTGAAGTGCTGGGCGCACTCCTCCCACACCTCGTCGGAGGCCATGTGCTCCGGGTCCGCCAGGAGGGTGACGGCCTCGGCCATGGCGAGGGCGGAACGCTCGGCGTCCGTGAAGACGGTCTCGGTGCGCCAGGTGGCGACGAGCGGGAGGCGGTCGTCGGCGCCGTTCGCCAGGCCGGCCCGGTCCACGAGGGTCCAGTCGCGGCCGTTGATCTCGCTCACGCGCAGGCGGACGAGGTCGAGGGTCGCTTGCGGGATGCCGACCTTGCCGATGACCTCGGACAGGTCGAGCAGGGGCTGCAGGGCACCGGGAACGACCAGGGAGGGGTTGTCCATCCGTGGAGTCATCGGGTCTTCTCCTGTGCGATATGTATGGGGGAATTATCTGGGAAACATGCTGCTCCGGTGGCTGTCACATTCGCAAGAAATCACGTTCAACTGTGGATCGGAAGCAGATGTAACGCCCGTTCTCGATAGGTGAGTTGCGCGCAATTCTGGCGATGACTTGTATGGGTCTCGTGTCAGAGTCCACAACGATGAAGAGCAGGCAGCCGGTCCGCCACGGCATTCACACCACACGGAAATCTCTTCTCGACGGTCATTCCACGGTCACCGGTCACGTCCTCGACGTGCTCGGTGCGATCCGCGCTACGGACCCGGAGATCGGTGCGTACGTCGAGGTCGCCGAGGCCCGCGCGCTGCGCGAGGCCGAGGCGGCCGACCGGCTGCTCGCCGCCCTCGGCCCGGCCGCCTTCCGCGACCGGCCGCTGCTCGGTAGCACCGTGTCGGTGAAGGACCTCATCCAGACCGAGTCCCTCGGGACCCGGCGCGGCTCGCTGCTGCCGAACCGTCGCGAGCCGGCCGACGCGCCGTCCGTGGCGCGGCTGCGTGCGGCGGGCGCGATCGTCGTGGGCAAGACGACCACGTCCGAGTACGGTTGGAGCGCGAGCACGGTGAGCCGGGTCTTCTCTCCCACCCGCAATCCCTGGGCGCGCGACCGGACCGCGGGCGGCTCCAGCGGCGGGTCGGCGGCGGCCGTGGCGGCGGGAATGTGCACCGCCTCGCTCGGCACCGACGGCGCGGGCTCGGTCCGCATCCCCGCCGCCTTCTGCGGAGTGGTCGGCTTCAAGCCCTCGTACGGGCTCGTTCCGTACGTCCCGCCGTGCCCGGAGCGGCTGTCCCATGTGGGGCCGCTGGCGCAGAGCGTGGCGGACGTCGCTGAGCTCATGAAGGTGCTCGCCGGTCCCGACGGCCGCGACCCGGACTCGGCCGGGGTGCCCTCGGCCCCCGGGCGGGCGGCGGGACCGCTGCGGATCGGCTGGATCGAGTTCCCCGGTACGTCGGCTCCGGTGCGTGACGTCACGGAAGGCGTGCTGCCGGTCCTCGCCGCGCTCGGCCATCGGGTCGAGCGGGTCGAGGTGCCGTTCTCCGATCCGTACGGCGCGCTCGTGGACATCCTGGCCGCCGCCGACGCGCACGGCACCGCCCCCGAGGACGACGCCCGGTGCGACCGGGGCAGGCTCGCGGTCGTGCGGTACGGGCGCTCGCTCGGCGCCGCGGCGGTCGCGCGCGCCGAGGACACCCGGCTCGCGCTGCGGATCCGGCTCGCCGCGGTGATGGACTCCTACGACCTCCTGGTGATGGCGACCGTACCGATCGAGCCGTTCGCGGCCGAGGCGATCGCCCCGCCCTGGGCGGCCGACCCGGCCGAGCTGCGCTGGCTGTCCTGGTCGCCCGCCACGTACCCCTTCAACCTCACCGGTCAGCCCGCCCTGTCGCTGCCCGTCGGCCTCACGCCCGCCGGCCTGCCGGTCGGGCTCCAACTCGTGGGCCGCGTCGGTGACGACGGCCTCGTGCTCCGGACCGCCGAACTCGTCGAGTCGGCCCTCGGCCTCGCCCTGGTCCCTCCGGGCCAGCCGGCGGAAGGGAAATGATCATGCTCCCTGTGCCGTGGCCTCCGAACGGCGAGGAAGGCGGCACCGGACGCCCCCCGTACACCGCCGGGCGCAGGGGCGGCCCGGCCGACGACGACGTCGCGCTCCCGGCCGCCGGACTCTGCGCGACGGCCCCCGGCCCCGCTCCGGCGCGCCCCCATCTCTCCGCGGAAGGAAAGTGAACATGGTCTCCAGGTCGTGGGCCACACTCGGCGAGGACAGCGGCGTCGGACGCCCCTCCTTCGTCGCCGAGTTCGGGCTCTGGGACGAACGCCAGATAGTGGCGGCCGAGCAGGTCGAGCTCCAGCTGGCCGAGGTCGACCTCGTGCGGGTCGCGTTCTGCGACCCGCACGGGCTCGCCCGCTCCAAGACGGTCCCGGCCGAGGTGTTCCGCTCGGTGCTCCGCAACGGCATGGACTTCAGCGCCGGGCCGTTCCTCTTCGACACCGGCCACGCCGTCGCCGTCGACTTCCTCGCGGACGCCGGGGTCGGCGTCGGCGAACTCCTGGGAGCGGGCGACTTCGTGCTCGTCCCCGACCCCCGTACGTTCCAGGTGCTGCCCCGTGACAACGGCGCGCGCACCGCCTGGGTACTCGGCGACGAGTACCTCCGCGACGGCACCCCGCACCCCCTCTCCTCGCGCGACGTGCTGCGCCGGGTCCTCGCCGAGTACGCCCGTCACGACCTGTCGCCGGTCATCGGCCTGGAGGTCGAGTGGTACCTGACCCGGCTGGCCGGCGGTCCCGTCGGCAACGAGGGCAACGGCTTCGGCACCCAGGGACCGGCCCCCCAGGTGGTGGCCGTCAACCCCGGCTACCAGTTCAACCTCGACTCCGCCTACGACTCCGTCGCCGACATCGCCGACCCCCTCGCCGCGATGCTGATGCGCCTCGGCCTGCCGCTGCGCTCCTTCGAGCACGAGTCGGGCCCCGGCCAGCTGGAGACCACCTTCAACCCCATGCGGGCCCTCGACGCCGCCGACGCGATGCTGCTGCTCCGCACCCAGCTCAAGCAGGAGTGCCGGCGCCTCGGCCACCACGCGTCCTTCATGACGCTGCCGCGCCTGGAGAGCTTCGACGCCAGCGGTTGGCACCTCCACCAGTCCGTCAGCAGCGCCAAGACGGGGCGGAACCTCTTCGCCGAGGGCGACGGTCTCCAGGACGCCGTCTCCGCCGACGGCCGGGCGTACATCGAGGGACTGCTCTCCCGCGCCCGGGAGTTCTGCCTCCTCTCCGTGCCGACCGTCAACGGATACCGGCGGCTCGCGCCCGAGTTCACGCTCGCGCCCACCACCGTCGACTGGCAGTTCGAGAACCGCAGCGCCATGGTCCGGGTGCTCAGCGGCGGCAGCGCCACCCATGTCGAGAACCGCATCGGGGAGCCCTGCGCCAACCCGTACCTCCTCATCGCCGCCCAGCTGCACGCGGGACTCGAAGGGATGCTCGCCGGGCCCCCGGCCGCCGACCCCGCCTCGCGCCCCCGGCTGCCGCGGACACTGCGCGAGGCGCTCGACGCCTTCCGCGCCGGCGAGAGCGCCGAGCGGCTGCTCGGCGCCCCGCTCAAGGCGTGCCTGGCCAAGCTGAAGGAGAGCGAGGCCGACCGGTTCGACGCCTGGTCCGCCACCGCCCCGCCGGAGGCCCTCGCCGGCGTCGTCACCGAATGGGAGCACCGCGAGTACTTCGGTGCCTTCTGAACCACCGTTCCCCGCCCCCACCCGTGTGTCCCACCAGAGAGGAAGAGGGTGACCACACCGTGCCGAAGGTGAAAGAGACCCCGTCCGGAGCCGACACCGCTCGCGCCGAGCGGATCGCCGAGCGCTCCCGCGACGAGAACTGGAAGAAGCCCCCGCGTCGCATCGAGACGTCGGAGTGCATCACGTGCGACACGTGCCTGCGCAGCTGCCCGCCCGAGTTCGGGGCGATCTTCGACGACGGGCTCAACGTCGTGATCGTGCCCGAGCTCTGCTCCGGCTGCCCGAAGTGCGTGATGGTCTGCCCCGTCGACTGCATCTACGTCGACGAGGACTGGACCGCCACCGAGGCCCGCATGTGGGAGCACATCGAACTGACCACCGGAGGGACCGTATGACCATCCCCACCGAGCCGGACCGGACGCTCGACCGGCGGGCCGCGATGGCCAAGGCCCGCCGGAGCCGCCGCCCGAGCAGACTCGGCAGCGCCGCCGGGGTCGCGGAGAGGCCCGAGCCGCCGGGCGCGCGGGACGCCGGGTTCCCGGTACTGCTCCGGAAGACCTGGCGACAGGCGCTCGACGCCCCCGACCTCGGCACCGCCGTCGACATCCTCCTCACGCTCGGCGGGCACGTCCCGGCCGACATCCAGCTGCGGGCGCTGCCCGTGAAGGAGGAGGCCGCGCTCAAGGTGCTCGTCGGCCGCAACTGGCGGAAGGACGGCCGGGCCACCGACCGGCCCGAGGACGCGGACACCGCGTTCCTCGGCGAGATCGGCCTCGACCGCAGTGGCCGCGTCCTGCTCCGGGTCCCGTCCGGGGGCCCGCTGAGCGGCGAGGCCGAACTGGTCGACGGCGTCCTGCGCGTGCCGTGGTCCGCCGAGGACCTCGCCGACTACCAGGTCGAGCTGACCCTCGCCACCGACCGCTGGCACGCCTCCGTACGCGACTGCCGCAACTGGCTCCACGAGGCCGGTGCCGAGGGCCGGCGCGAGGTCCTGGAGCAGCTGACCGAGGCGGCACTGCGGACGGCGCCGTTCGTCCTGTACGCCGGCGACCGGCGGTACACGAACTTCCGCGACCAGAACAACCTCACCGGCAAGACACTGCGTCCGGGACATCCCGACTGCGTGCTGAGCAGCCTGCGCACGATCCCGCTGGAGCTGTGGGCGGACAGCGACGTCCTGTTCGTCGTCTGCCTGACGCTGCTCGTGCGCTCGGCCGGGTACGCCCGGATCGAGGAGGCCAACGGGACACAGCTGACGCTCGACCACGTGGCGCTCCTCCTGGAGCGCACGCGCGCCGCCTACGACGCCGCGGCGCCCGGCCTGCCCCCGGTGCCGGCCCCCGCCGCGCACGGCGTCCTCGCCCTCGGCGAGCTGGCCGACGCGCTGGCCGCCCGCCGCCGTGAGCTGATGGGCTCCTCGGTCCAGCTCTACCGGGAGATCCACGGACCGCTGATGCACAAGATCGAGCGGGTCTCGGGCCCCGTGAAGGACGAAGCGGCGCGTCTGGAGGCCGTGTTGTGCGCCCGGCTGAGCGAACGTCTGCCGGTCTCCGGCGCCACGTTCGCGGAGCTGTCCGCGGCCCTGGAGGGTTCCCCCGGCTGGCTGGCGGAACCGCACGGCGACTTCGGCTCCGGCCTGGAGTCGCTGGTGTACGAGACGGTGACGGCCGCCACGGTCGTCTTCGACGCGGACTTCGCGATGAGCCGCGGCATGCGGTCGCTTCCGGCGCTGATCGAGGCGCTGCGCGCGGAGGCGTACCCGACGATCGCCGCGTGGGAGATCCCGCACTTCTTCTGCTGCGTGGTGCCCTCGGAGGAGTCGAAGCAGCTCTTCGGCGGCTCGGCGTCCCGGCTGGCCGACACCGCGTGGGCGATCTCCTCCCGGATGCAGTACAACTCCTGGCACTTCCTGGTCGGCAACCTGCCGAAGGTGCCCGAGATCGCGGCGCGCGACCACTTCGTTCCGCCGGCGATCCCGGACATCGCGTACTACTCCGACCAGCATCACAACGGGCACGTCGCGGCCCGGGTGCGGTTCACCGTCCGCAGCCCGCAGGCGGTGGAGGTCCTCGGCCGGCGCTTCAACGGCTTCATGGACCTCCGGCTGCTGCGCTGCGAGGGGCTCCCCTTCGACGAGCAGGACCTGCTGGCCGCCGACCGAGCGTCCGCCTTCGTCGCGGGGGCCACCACCCTGGCGGCCGCGCTGGTCGCCGACGGCACGGACATCGAGGTCACCTCCTTCGACTCGCGGTGGCACTGGGCCACGATCGCCGGGTGAAGCGGCGCGGACACCACGTAGGGCCCCTGGCGTTGCCAGGGGCCCTACGTCTGTGGGGGGTCGGTCCGGGGATCAGCTCGCGGCGGCGGCGCCGGCCACCGGCTGCTCGGCGGAGCGGGTGTGGACCGCGCGGTAGCCGTTCCAGTCGACGCTGGTGGTCAGGGCGTACCGCTTCTCCTGGTAGGCGTCACGGGCTCGGATCCACTGGGCCTCGGGCTGGTTGCGGAAGGAGTCGTAGAACACCTTGCCGTCCCACTGCGAGTAGACGACGACGAAGTCGTTGTCCGTGCCGACGGTGGCCAGGGTGCCCTGGCCACCGTCCAGGTTGCGGGAGCGGATGCCACGCATGACGCTCTGCGAGCGGTAGCCGGGGACGTCCACCAGCCACTCGTGGGCGGCACCCAGGGTGTCGACCAGGGCGCCCTGCTGGTTCGGCTTCACGCCGAGGATCTCGATGACCGTGTAGTCGTCGCGCTCGGGCGAGACCTCGGTGACGTCGCCGTACCCGGGGTGGCGCTGGCTCAGCTCGACCTCGGTCTGCATCAGGCGGACGTAGGTGGTGATCTCGCGGAAGACCGGGACCGTGTGGTGCTTGAACTCGGAGTCGTTGTACCGGGACTCCAGGTCGTCCATGCCCCGCCACTGGATGAAGTTGGCGGTGCCCGGGTTCTGCTGGCCGCGGTGGACGGTGCTGGAGATCCAGCCCGGGTAGGCGGCGACGTCCACGATCTTCTTCATCTCGTCGACGAGGGTGTCGACGCGGTCGCGGGAGTCGGTCTTGAAGAGGTTGAGGACGGTCAGGTGGCCGGCCTCGGGGCTGATGATCGGCATTGCTGCTCCTTGGATAAGAGAGGTAAGGAGGAGAGGGCGGCGCCCCGCGGGGAGTGCGGGGCGCCGGCTGTCGCTCAGTTCTGGGAGGCGGTGCCGAACCAGCGCCTGAGGGCGTCCACGAGGCCCTCGGTGCCGGCCTGGGCGGCGGCGATCCAGGCGGTGTAGCCGTCGGGGCGGACGAGGACCGCGTCCACCCCGGCGAGCGGTCCCTCGGGGCGGACCGCGGCGGTGACGACGTCGACGCGGTCCGCCCACGGCGCGGCGGCCCCGGCGACGGCGGGGTCACCGGTCAGGTCGAGCAGGACCGGGCGCCCGGCGTGCAGGGTCTTGTAGGCGGTCGTCTCGCCGTCCTCGCCCGTGAAGGCGAAGTCCGGAAGACGGCGGCCGAGCAGCGGGTGCTCACCTGCCCCGGCGTCGTACGTGATGTCGAAGCCGGTGACGAGGCCGACGAGGTGCTTGCGGACGTCCTCGTAGGCGAGGAGTTCGGCGAAGACGGCGCGCATCGGGTCCATCTCGGGGCCGCCGAGGTACAGGCTGCGCTGAGCGAGCGTGTTGGCGATGATGCGGGCGGCGACCGGGCGGCGCTCGGTGTCGTACGTGTCGAGGAGCCCCTCGGGGGCGTGGCCCTTGAGGGTGGCGGCGAGCTTCCAGCCGAGGTTGACGGCGTCGCCGAGGCCGGCGCTGATGCCCTGGGCGCCGATCGGCATGTGGATGTGCGCCGAGTCGCCGGCGAGGAAGACGCGCCCCTTGCGGTAGGCGGCGGCCTGCCGGCTGGAGTCGGTGAAGTAGCTGAGCCAGACGGCGTTGCCGCCCGAGATGTCGTCGCCGGTGACCCGCTTGAAGGAGTCGGCGACCTCCTGGAAGGTCGGCGGCTCGGAGGTCGGGCGGACGCCCGCGCCGCGCTCGAAGCAGACGACGCGCGTGGTGTTGGGGCCGACCGGTAGGACGACGACCATGCCGGCGTCGCCCAGCTCGCCGGTGGGGCGCAGCCGCACCTGGACGTCGGTGACGTCGGCCATCAGCATCTCGATGGTGGCCTCGGTGCCGGGGAAGTCGATGCCGGACAGCTTGCGGACGACGCTGCGGGAGCCGTCGGCGCCGACCAGGTAGCGGGCGCGGAGGGTGTGCGGGCCCTCGGGGGTGTCGGCGGTGACCTCGACGCCCTCGGAGTCGTCGGCGAGACCGGTGACCTCCCAGCCGCGGCGGATCTCGGCGCCGAGACCGGTGGCCCACGTGGTGAGGTTGGCCTCGGTGAAGGCCTGCGGGACACCGCGTACGCCGAAGTTGCCGCCGGGCAGGATGGTGTAGTCGAGCGGCATGCCGCCGAAGTGGCCGAACGGGATGACGCCCATCTCGCCGAAGGACTCCAGGAGACCGCGCTGGCCGAACTCCTCCATGGTGCGGGCGGAGAAGCCGAGGGCGCGGGACTGGCGCATCGGCTGGGCGAGCCGTTCGAGGACGAGGGCCTCGACGCCGGCGAGGCGGAGTTCGCCGGCGAGCATGAGTCCGGTGGGGCCGGCCCCCACGATGATCACGTCGGTGTCAAAGTCCTGCACTGTCGTTCCTGCCTTCCATGGGTGTCGTGTGTGCCGGAAGCCGGTCGTCGAGGTTGCTCGCCATCGAGGTGAGATGGCGGCGGACCCCGGGGAGGGCGATCAGCTCGGAGAGGACCGCGCGCAGCGGTTCGGTCTCCGGACCGCCGAGCATCAGCCGTTCCTGGGCCGCGACGTGGTCGAGGACCCGGGCGGCGGCGGGGTGCCGCACCTCGTGGTAGCTGTCGAGGAGTCCGGGCGAGGCCGTGCCGCGTACGGACTCGGCGAGTTTCGGGCCCAGGTCGACCGCGTCCTGGAGTCCGGTGTTGAGGGCCTGGCCGCCGACCGGCAGGTGCCAGTGGGCGGCGTCGCCGGCCAGCAGGACCCGGCCGCGCCGGTAGCTGACGGCCTGTCCCCTGGAGTTGTCGAAGGCGTCGAGCCAGAGCGGGAGGCCGCCGGAGACGTCCTCTCCGGTGACGTGCCGCCAGGCGTCGACGACCTCGGTGAAGCGGGGCGGACCGGTGCGGGCGGGCACGGGCCCGCCGAAGGCGTGGACCATGATCCGGGTGACTCCGTCGCGGGTGTTGGCCACGGCGAAGCCGTCGGTGAGCCGCTCGAAGCGCCGGTCGCGGACGGTGAGCCCGCGGATGTCGGCGCGCAGCAGCTCCCTGGTGGCCGGGGTGGCGGTCACCGGGATGCCGGCGAGCCGGCGGACCGTGCTGCGGGCTCCGTCGCAGCCGACCACGTACGCCGCGCGGAGATCGAGCGGCCCTTCGGGGCCCTGGATCCGGCAGCGGACGTGGTCCGGCCGCTCGGTGAGTTCCGTCAGTTCGTGGGAGCGGAGCGTCTCGGCGCCGAGTTCCGCGGCGCGGGCGGCGAGGGCGGCCTCGGTCCGGTACTGGGGGACCTTCCAGTTCCCGGCGAACGGGCTGTCCACCGGGGTCAGTGCGAAGCCGAGGCCCCCGAAGTGCGTACGGGGTTCGTGCGCGGACTCGGCCAGGAGGGCGTCGAACCCGCGTTCGTGGAGCAGCTCGGCGGTCCGCGTGGAGAGCTGGCTGGCGCGCGACTCGGACATCGGCCGGGCCAGCTTCTCCACCAGGACCACCGGGACCCGGGCTCGTCCCAGCTCGCAGGCGAGCAGGAGCCCGACGGGGCCCGCGCCGACGATGACGACCGGCACGTCCGCCCGGGTCGGGGTCATGACTCCGCGCCTCCGGCGGCGAGGGCTTCGGCGTGGGCCTTGGCGAGGCCGAGGGTGGCGAGGCTGTTGGTGCTGAGCGCGCTCTGGACGAACGCGGCGGCGGTCTCGGCCGTGGCATCGGCGCCCAGGACCCTGGTGATGTTCTCGGTGTTGATGCGCACGGTGTGGCGGGAGGTGACGGCGACGCCGCCGTCGCGCTCCTCGATGAGCCAGCGGCCGGTGTGCAGGGTCATGAGGGCGGGCAGGACGATCTGCTTGTAGACGATCGTCGTGGCCGGGGTGCAGACGCGGACGGAGCGGGTCGTGTGGGTGCTGCCGTCCTTGGCGCGGGTGTCCATCTCCAGGATCTGGAGGCCGGGCTCGTCCTCGTCGAGCTGGACGCGGCCGACGTGCGGCAGGCGCTCCTGCCAGAGCTGGGCCTCGTTGAGGAAGTCGTAGACGTCCTTGCCCCGGCCTTCGACGTGGACGGTGTCCTCGAAGGTGATGAGCCGGTCGGTGCCGGCGGCCTCGGCGCTCGCCTTGAGGGCCTGGAGCTCGGAGCCGCTGTTGCGGTCGACGGCCTGCCGGATCCACTCCAGGTCGGCGGGGTCGTCGGTGGCGGCGTGGAAGTCGTGCAGGAGGCGGACCCGGGAGGTGGTCTCGGTGAGGGGCTCGACCACCCAGGCGCCGCCCATGCCGCCGACGGGGTGCTGCGAACGCTCCTGGCGGAACGTCACCTCCAGCTTCGCGGCGTCGTGTTCGCGCCGGGAGGTCCAGGTCTTGGCGGTGCCGTTGGCGGTCGCCCAGAGCCGGATCAGCTCGGATTCGCCCGTGCGCTCGACGACCTCGGCGTGGACGGTGGGTGGGAAGGTCTCGGGCCAGCGGGTGACCTCGGCGACCAGTGCGTACACCAGTTCGGCGGGGGCGTCGACGTCGATCGTGTGCTCGGTACGGTGGATCTCGTGCTCGGTCACGTGTGTGTCTCCTCGGAAGTAGCGGGGCGGCCCGTGGCCTGCCTCAGGCGGCCGTGGCCTCGCCGAACCAGCGCCGCAGCGCGGTCTCCAGCGCGCCTCCGGCCGGAGCGGCCCAGGCGATGTAGCCGTCCGGGCGGATGAGGACCGACTCCGTCGCCGCCCCGCCCTCCTCCGGTCCGGCGGGGAAGGTCCGGACACGGACCACGTCGACCCGGTCGGACCAGCCGGCGGCCGTCGCGGCCGTGGCACCGGTCGCGTCCGCCGTGATCAGGACGCCACGGGCCGGATGCAGCAGACGCGCGATCCGGTCGGTGCCGCCGTCGGCGAGCTCCAGCTCGCGGTCGGCCATCCGGCCGCCGAGCAGCGGGTGGTCCGCCCCCTCGGCGGCCGCGCCGACCTCGTACACGATGTCGAAGCCGCTGACCATGCCGGAGATGTGCCGGGCCGCCGCCGGGATCGCGAAGAGCTCGGCCATGACGGTCCGCAGCGGCTGCACCGAGTTGCCGGTGAGGTTGAGCATTCCCTGGGCGAGCGTGCCCCGCAGGACGCGGGCACCGACCGGGTGCCGCTCGGAGTGGTACGTGTCGAGGAGTCCCTCGGGAGCGCGGCCTCCGACCGTCGCCGCCAGCTTCCAGCCGAGGTTGTAGGCGTCCTGCACGCCGACGCTGAGGCCCTGGCCGCCGGCCGGCAGGTGGATGTGCGCGGCGTCGCCGGCGAGCAGCACCCGGCCGCGCCGGTACTCGGTGGCCTGCCGGGTGGCGTCGGTGAAGCTGCTCACCCAGCGCGCCTCGCCCTGGTGGATGGAGTCGCCGGTCAGCCGCTGCCAGGCGTCCGCGACCTGCGCGAAGGTGACCTCGGAGCGGTCCGGCGGGGTGCCGTTCTCGCAGACGATGATCCGGGTGTAGCCCTCCTCCAGCGGCGCGGCCATGACCATGCCGTTGGGGAAGAGTTCGCCGATCATGCGGGGCTTGATGTCGACGCCCCTGACGTCCGCGAGGTACATCTCGCGGGTGGCGTCGGAGCCGGCGAACTCGAAGCCCGCCAGGTGCCGGACGGTGCTCCTGCCGCCGTCGCAGCCCACCAGGTAGCGGGCGGAGTGCTCCTCGGATCCCTCCGGGCCGTTCACGGTCACGGTCACGCCGTCGGCGTTCTCGGCCAGACCGGTGAGCCGGTAGCCGCGGCGCACGTCGGCGCCGAGCTCGACGGCCCGGTCCTCCAGCATCTCCTCGATCTTGTACTGGGGCGCGCCGCGGACACCGAAGTGCGAGCCCTCCAGGATCCCGTAGTCGATCGGGATGCCGCCGAAGTGGCCCTGGCGGGTGATCTCGGTGTTCTTCAGGCGTTCGAGGAGGCCGCGCTGCTCGAACATCTCGGTGGCGCGGGCGGTGAAGCCGATACCGCGCGACTCCCAGCTCCGCTCGGTCCGCTGCTCGAAGACGACGACGTCGGCGCCGCCGAGGCGGAGCTCGGCCGCGAGCGTCAGCCCCGCGGGCCCTGCCCCGATCACTATGACATCGGTATTCATGACTTCCTGTCCTGAGCCTCGGATTCTGCGGGGGAGGGGAAAAGAGAGGGGGAGAGAGCCGGCGTCACGTCCGGCAGGACCGGCTCCGGCCGGACCGGCCTCAGACGGTGGACGCCCTCAGACGGTGGACGCCCTCAGACGGTGGGGACGCCCTCAGACGGTGGGGACGGCCTCGATGATGGAGATCGGCGCGGAGGTGGGGACGGCGCGGGTGAGGGTGAAGCCGGCCTTCGCGAACAGCTCGCGGTACTCGTCGAGCGTGCGCTCCTGGGCGCCCAGCATCAGCATCAGCCAGAGGTCGATGGCCTGGCCGAGGTGGTGGTCGTTGCCCTCCGGGAGGACGTACTCCATGACGAGCAGCCGGCCCTCGGGGCCCATCGCCTCACGGGCGTTCCTCAGCGCCGTGATCGCGTCTTCCTCGGAGAAGTCGTGGATGATGTGCTTGAAGAGGTACGCGTCGCCGCCCGAGGGCAGCTTGTCGAGGTAGCCGCCGTGCTCGATGGTGAAGCGGTCCGCGACGCCGGCGGCCTCGAAGTACGCCTGGGAGTCGACGGTCGCGACCTCGGAGTCGTAGAGGACCCCCTTGACGTTCGGCGCCTTCTGGAGGATGCCCGCGAGCAGGTTGCCGCGGCCGGCGACGACATCGACGACGGTGTCGAACTGCGAGAAGTCGTACGCCTCCACGATCGGGGCCGTCTCGGACTCGGAGAGGCCGCCGAAGGCGTGGAAGAAGACCTGCGCGTACTCGGGGTTGGCGTGGAAGAAGTCCAGCGCGCCCATGCCGCGCAGCTTCGGCAGGTTCGGCTCGCCGGTCTCGACGGTCGTGAGGAGGTGGCCCCACTCCTCGTGCAGGGTGGGGTGGCTCATGAGCACGGCGAAGCCACGCATGGTGTCCGGGGCGTCCTCGCGCAGCTTGTCGGAGAGCGCGGTGTTCTCGAAGGAGCCGTCCTCGCGGACCGCGAAGACGCCGTGGCCGGCGAGGGCACGCAGCACGCGGCGGACCGACTTGGCGTCGGCGCCGACGCGCTTGGCGATCTCATCGACCGCGAGCGGGCCGTCGGCGAGGACGTCCGCGACGCCGAGCCTGGCCGCGACGGAAAGGGCCTGGGTGATGACCGCACCCTGGATGAGATTGAGCAGCGCATAGGAATCCGACTGGTCGCGGACCTCGGGCGTAGCGGGCATGGCTTTCCTTTCGAAGCGCCTTTTCCGTGGATTCCTGGACGATAGGTCGGCACTTCTCGGGCCCGCAACCATGCTTTTTGAATCTGTTGACTTGAACGTTCAACCGGAGAATGTAGGCGGTTGAACGCTGCCACCTCTACCTCGTCTCGACCGGGAATCCTGCCTTCCTTGCCACGTTGTCCCGGTACCACATACACCACGAGAAGGAGCAGGCGTAATGGCGGAAAAGGGACAGCAGGTAGCGCTGGTCACCGGCGGCACGAGCGGCATCGGCCTGGCCGTCGCCGAGAACTTCGCGCGCCAGGGCCACCGCGTCTTCATCTGCTCGCGGAACGCCGAGAACGTCACCGAGACGGTCGGCAAGCTGCGCGCGGAGGGCTACGAGGTCGACGGCGCGGCCGCCGACGTCAGCAGGCCGGAGGACGTCACGCGGCTCGTCGAGGCGGCCGTCTCGCGCTACGGAACGATCGACATCCTGGTCAACAACGCGGGCCGCAGCGGCGGCGGCGTGACCGCGGAGATCGCCGACGAGCTCTGGTACGACGTCATCAACACCAACCTCACCAGCGTCTTCCTGGTGACCCGGGCCGTGCTCACCCTCGGCGGCATGCGCGACAAGCAGAGCGGCCGGATCATCAACATCGCCTCCACGGCCGGCAAGCAGGGCGTCGTCCTCGGAGCCCCGTACTCGGCCTCCAAGCACGGCGTCGTCGGCTTCACCAAGGCCCTCGGCAACGAGCTCGCCCCCACCGGCATCACCGTCAACGCCGTCTGCCCGGGGTACGTCGAGACGCCGATGGCCCAGCGCGTCCGCCAGGGCTACGCCGCCGCGTACGACACCTCCGAGGACACCATCCTGGAGAAGTTCCAGGCCAAGATCCCGCTCGGCCGCTACTCCACGCCGGAGGAGGTCGCCGGCCTCGTCGGCTACCTGGCCTCGGACACCGCCGCCTCCATCACCTCACAGGCGCTCAACGTCTGCGGCGGCCTCGGCAACTTCTGATCCCCGAGACGGCAGAGACATCAAGGAGGCCGACGTGCCGCACACCCCCCCGACGCCGGTGGACTTCTGGTTCGACCCGACCTGCCCCTGGGCCTGGCTGACCTCCCGCTGGGTCCTGGAGGTCGCGGCGCACCGGCCCCTCGACGTGCGCTGGCGCGTCATGAGCCTGACGGTCCTCAACGAGGGCCGGACCGACCTGGACGAACGCTGGCACCGCGACCTGGCGCTGCGCATGGAGCCCGTACGGATCTGCGCCGCCGCCGAGGAGCGGTACGGCTCCGGGGTCCTCGGCCGGCTCTACACCGAACTCGGCATCCGCTTCCACCTGGACAAGGCGCCCAGGGAGCGGGTCACCTACGCGGCGGCGCTGGCCGCCGCGGGCCTCGATCCCGGCCTGGCCGAGGCGGCCGGGTCCGAGGCGTTCGACGGCGCGGTGCGCGCCTCGCACGCCGAGGGCATCGGCCGGGTCGGCACCGATGTCGGCACCCCCGTCCTCGCCGTCGGCGACGTGGCGTTCTTCGGCCCCGTGGTGACTCCCGTCCCGCGGGGCGAGGACGCGGTACGGCTCTGGGACGGCGTCCTCGCGGTGGCCGGGACCGACGGTTTCTTCGAGCTCAAGCGGACCCGCACGCGCGATCCGCTCTTCACCTGAGGCCCGAGGTCAGTGGTGCGCCCCGGCCGTCGGAGCCGTCCAGTTCTCGGCCAGCCAGCTCTCCAGGGAGACCAGGTCGGGGCGCCTGCCGCGCAGCGCCGGCAGGTCGGCCCGGTATCCGTCCCGCTCGAACCAGTCGAACATGTTGGCGAGGTCCTCGCGGGACGCGCGCAGCGGTTCGATGGGGAGCTGCTGGAAGCGGGTCGGGATTCCGGAGACCGCCTCGAAGGCCGCGGCCATCTGCGGGCCGGTGAGGTCGTCGCCGGCGATCTCCACCGTCCTGCCGAGCCACCCTTCCGGGTCCTCGAAGGCGTCCGCGGCGAAGACGCCGATGTCGCTCGTCGCGATGAGCTGCACGGAGGTCTCCGGGTCGAGCCACATGGCGAGGACGAGTTCGTCCTGGACCCGGCGCGGAGCGATGTCCAGCAGGATGTCGTGGAACATCACCGGCCGCAGCACCGTCAGCGGCAGGTCGAGCGACCTCAGGTACTCCTCGATCCGCAGCTTGCTCTCGAAGTGCGGGACCCGGGTGTCCCGGTCCGCTCCGCCGACCGAGCTGTAGACGAAGTGCTTCACCCCGGCCCGTACGGCCGCGTCGGCCACCGCCCTGCCCTGGCGCTCCTCCGCCTCGCAGCCGCCGGGGCCGCGGAAGGTCTGGACGCTGAACACGCCGTGGACGCCGTCCATCGCCGCCGCCAGCGAGGCCTCGTCGTCGAGGTCGCCGCGGACGAGCACGGCACCCGCCTCCGCGAGGGCCCTGGCCTCCTCCTTGGCCGGGTCGCGGACGAGCGCCCGGACCGCGTGACCGCGGCGGAGCAGCTCGCGGGCCACCGCCCCGCCCTGCCGGCCGGTACCACCCAGCACCATGATCGTCTCTTCAACCGCCACTGTCCGTCTCCATGTCTGTGGTCCGCCGGTTCCTCGTCCGGCGCGACATCGGGTCCTGCACGCAGTAAGGGCCGTACGGGTGGTGCGGGGTCAGGCCGCCGACATCACCTTCAGCTGGAGCAGCGAGTTGACGACGTCGACCAGCTGCCGCGCGGTGACGATGTCGCCGAGCTCGTCCTCGCACAGCTCGATGCCGAAGTCCCGCTCCAACTCGCTGTAGGTCTCCAGGAGCGCGAGCGAGTCGTAGCCCAGGTCCTCGAAGGAACGGTCCGGCGCCTCCACGAGCGAGAGCGTGTCCTCGGCCTCGCCGGCGCAGCGGAACATGATGGTCTGGAGGTCGTCGATCGTGATCTGCTGCACGGTCATGCCTCTTTCCGTGTGGATGGTGTGGGTGCGTTCCGCGCTACCACGGAACGGGGCCTTCGTCCGCCAGGCAGGCGCCCGACGGGCCGGTCTCGTCCAGGAGGGCGAGCCGGACCGCGATCCCGGCGCCCTCGGCGGGCGTCCGGTGGCCGCGGTGCTGGTTGATGTCGGTGGCCACCACTCCCGGGAGAGCGGCGTTCACCTTGATCGCGGTGCCGCGCAGCGCCTTGGCGTAGGCGACGGTGACGGCGTTGAGCGCGGTCTTGGAGGACTGGTAGGCGATCATGTCGAGGCCGGCCAGCGGCGAGTCCGGGTCCGCGTTGAGCGTCAGCGAGCCGACGTGGCTCGACAGGTTGACGATCCGGCCGGCCGGGGAGCGGCGCAGCAGCGGCAGCATCGCCCCGGTGACGGTGACCACCCCGAAGACGTTGGTCTCGTAGACCTCGCGGAGGTCGGCGGCGGTCGCCTCGGGGGCCGTGCCGGTGAAGCGGCCGGCGATGCCGGCGTTGTTCACCAGGATGTCCAGACGCCCGTGGCGCCGCTCGATCGTGGCGGCGGCCTCGGCCACGGAGGCCGGGTCGGTCACGTCGACGACCACCGCCTCCGCGGTGACACCGCCTGCGGTGAGGGCGTCCGCGGCCTGCTTGCCGAGGGCCTCGTCGCGGGCGCCGACGAGCACGACGGCCCCCCGCTCACCGAGCTGCCGTGCGACGGCGAAGCCGATGCCCTTGTTGGCACCCGTGACGAAGGCGATCTTCTCGACCGGCACGTCCCTGCCCCTCTCACTTTTCTCGGGGACCGAATTACTCATGCGGTGAAGTTAGTAAGAGGCAAAACCCGGGAGCACCTCCGACATTGCCATCGGCCCTTTTGTTCAACCGTTCAGAGCCGACGTTCAAGCAGGAGCATTCCGCAGTCGAACACCCTCCCCGCGCGCGCTTATTCCTTTCATTGCGACCGGACATTCCAGTGAGTAGCTTCACCTCGCATGAGAAATATTGACGTCATCGTCGTCGGGGCCGGACCGGTCGGCCTGATGCTGGCCGGAGAACTCCGCCTCGGCGGGGTGGACGTGGCCGTCTACGACAGAGACCCCGCCCCCTCCGGGGAATCCCGCGCCCTCGGGTTCAACCGCCGCGCCGCCGAGTCGCTCGGCCAGCGCGGGGTGCTCGACCGGATCGGCTCCTTCCGCTGGGGCCCGATGGGCCACTTCGGCGGGGTCCGCTTCGACCTCGGCATGCTCGACGAGGACCACAGCGGAGTCCTCGGCCTCTCCCAGGCACGCACCGAGGAGGCGCTCGCCGGCTGGCTGGCCGACCTCGGCGTGCCGGTGGTGCGCGGCCGCGAGGTGACCGGGCTCCGGGAGACCGGGGACGCCGTCGTCGTCTCGTACGACAGCCCCGAGGGCCCGGGGGAGGAGTCCGCCGCGTACGTCGTCGGCTGCGACGGCGTGGGCAGCACCGTCCGGCGGCTCGCCGGTATCGCGGCCCCCGGCTGGGCGTCCACCCGCGGCATGTACACCGCCGAGATCACCGGGGCCTCCCCGCGCCCGCGTCCGATCGGCGAGCGTCTCCCCGGCGGCTCCATGGTCGTGTGCACCCCGGTCGGCGAAGGCCGCTTCCGCGTCGTCGTCCACGACCTCGCGCTGCCCGCGAACCCGGACACGGAGACGCTGACCTTCACGGAGGTCGCGGACGCCTGGCAGCGGCTGACCGGCGAGTCCCTCCACGACGCCGAGCCGCAGTGGCTGTGGGCCACCGGCAACTCCGCCGCCCTGGCGGAGGAGTTCCGGCGCGGCCGGGTCCTCCTGGCGGGCGACGCCGCCCACGAGATCCCGCCGCTGGCGGCCTGGGGCCTGAGCGCCGGCCTCCAGGACGCGGCGAACCTCGGCTGGAAGCTGGCCGCCACGGTCAGGGGCTGGGCGCCCGAGGGGCTCCTGGACACCTACGACGCCGAACGCCGCCCGGTGGGAAGGGAACTGATCCGCAACGCCCGCGCCGCCGGCAAGATCTACCTCAGCGGCGAGGAGATGGACCCGGTACGCGAGGTCATGGGCGAACTACTCGCCCAGAAGGACGCGGCGGAGCGTGCCGCGGGGATCGTCAGCGGTCTCGGTGTCCGCTACGCGCTCGGCAAGGGCGAGCACCCCCTGCTCGGTCTGCGGATGCCTCCCGGGTGCGAACTCACCCTCGCCGACGGCACCACGGCCCGTGTCGGCGACCTCCTGCGCACCGGGCACGGTCTCCTCATCACCACCGACCCGGCCCACGCCCGCCTCGCCGAAGGGCTCGACGACCGCCTCGACCTCGTCACCGGCACCTGGAGCCAGGACCGCGAACCCGCCCTCGACACCGTCCTCGTCCGCCCCGACGGCTACGTCGCCTGGACCTCCCCCGGCACCGTCGACGCACTCACCGACACCCTCACCCGCTGGTTCGGCACCGCCCAGCGGTGACCGGCGCCTCCCTCGCGGAACCAAGGAACGGACAAGGAGCACACGCATGCCCAGGGATGTCATCGTCGTCGGAGCGGGCCCGGTAGGCCTGATGCTGGCGGGCGAACTCGCGCTCGGCGGCGCGGACGTCGTCGTCTACGAACGTCTGGCCGCCCCCGTGCGCGAGTCGCGCGGCGCCAGCATCACCAAACGCGCCGCCGAATGCCTCGACCAGCGCGGACTCCTCGGCGGCCTCGGCCCGACCGAGCCCGCCGACGCGCACTTCGGCGGGGTGCCGATCGACTTCGCCCCGCTGGCCGAGGACCACTACGGACTCCGGGGCGTGCCGCAGTTCCGCACCGAACGGGTGCTGGGGGAGTGGGTGGCCGGGCTCGGCGTGGAGGTCCGGCGCGGCCATGAGGTGACCGCCTTCGAGGAGACCGGCGAGGCCGTACGCGTCCGCGTGACCGGCCCCGACGGCCCGGCCGAGGAGACCGCCGCGTACCTCGTCGGCTGCGACGGCGGGCGCAGCCTGGTCCGCAAGCTGGCCGGGATCGACTTCCCCGGCACCGACGGCCGACGCGGCTTCCTCACCGCCGACGTCACCGGCGTCGAGACCCGCAGGCGGCGCATCGGCGAGAACCTGCCGGGCGGCAGCATGATCATGGCGATGGACCTGGAGAACGGCGTCACCCGCCTCGTCGTCCACGAGGCCGGCACGGCACCGCGTGACCGCGCCGCCCTCACGTACACCGATCTGGCGGACGCCTGGCATCGGCTCACCGGCGAGTCCCTGCACCACGCGGAGTGCCGTTGGCTCAGCTGCTTCACCGACGCCTCGCGATCCGCCGCAGCCTACCGGCGCGGCCGGGTGCTCCTGGCGGGCGACGCCGCGCACGTCCAGCCGCCGGCGATGGCCCAGGGGCTGAGCGTCGGAGTGCAGGACGCCGTCAACCTCGGCTGGAAGCTGGCCGCCACGGTCAGGGGCTGGGCGCCCGAGGGCCTGCTCGACACGTACGACTCCGAACGGCGGCCGGTCGGGGAGCAGTTGGCCCGGAACGCGCGAGCCGCGATCGAACTGCGGCTCACCGGCGAGGACATGGACCCGGTGCGCGAGATCATGGGAGAGCTGGTGCGCCACGAGGGCGCCGCCGAGCATCTGGCGGGGATGCTGAGCAACCTCGGTGTCCGCTACGCGCTCGGCAAGGGCGAGCACCCCCTGCTCGGTCTGCGGATGCCTCCCGGGTGCGAACTCACCCTCGCCGACGGCACCACGGCCCGTGTCGGCGACCTCCTGCGCACCGGGCACGGTCTCCTCATCACCACCGACCCGGCCCACGCCCGCCTCGCCGAAGGGCTCGACGACCGCCTCGACCTCGTCACCGGCACCTGGAGCCAGGACCGCGAACCCGCCCTCGACACCGTCCTCGTCCGCCCCGACGGCTACGTCGCCTGGACCTCCCCCGGCACCGTCGACGCACTCACCGACACCCTCACCCGCTGGTTCGGCACCGCCCGGCGGCGGTAGGGCGCCGGTCCAGCCGGTCTCGACCGGGGTTCGGGGAGGCCCGTCGAGACTGCCGACACATCTGCCCCGGCGCCGATCGCGGCGCCCGGGGCGGCTTACGACACCGTAACCATGAAGGAGCTGGTGGAATGGCTGGCAGCGAACGGGATCAGGTGACCGGCATGCCGCACGTGGTCGTCGTCGGGGGTGGTATCGCGGGCCTCTCGACGGCGTTCCACCTGCGGAACGAGCCGGTGCGGGTCACGGTCCTGGAGGGGTCGGACCGGCTCGGCGGCAAGCTGAAGGTCTCCGAGGTGGCGGGGGTCGCCGTCGACGAGGGCGCGGAGTCGCTGTACGCCAACCGCCGCAAGACCACCGGTCTGATCAAGGACGCCGGGCTCGGCGAGCGCATCATGTCGGCCGGGGTGACCGCCTCCGCGATCTGGACCAGGGGCGGGATCCGGCATCAGCCGGACCGTCAGTTCATGGGCGTGCCCTGTGACATGGACGACCTGGCCCGGTCCGGCGTCCTGTCCGAGGAGGGGGTCGAGCGCGCCCGGCAGGACCTGTCCCTGCCCTCCTTCGACCGGGACGGGGACGTGTCGGTCGCCGACTACGTCGGGAGCCGCTTCGGCAAGGAGGTCGTGGACCGCCTCGTCGATCCCTTCCTCGCGGGCGTGTTCTCCGGCCGCGCCGAGGACCTCTCCTTCGAGGCGACGCTGACGCCGCTGGCGAAGGCCTCCCGGCGCCACGCCTCCCTCGCGGACGCGGCGGGCGCCCTGGTGCCGGTCCTCGCCCCGGGCGAGAAGCCGCCGCCGGTGAGCGTGGCGACCCTTGAGGGCGGCTTCGGCTCGCTGCCCGAGGCCGTCGTGAGGGAGACGCTCGCCGCCGCCCCCGGCACCGTCTTCCGCACCGACGCCCCGGCCCGCGCGCTGGAGCGCACCGCCGACGGCTGGCGGATCACGGTCGGCCCGGCCGGGGCCCCGGAGCTGATCGAGGCCGACGCGGTCGTCATCGCCACCCCCGCGGGACCGGCGGGGAGCCTGCTCGCCGGCGTCCCGACGGCCGGCGAGGCCGTCGAGGCCCTGAGCGAGATGCGGTACGCGAGCGTGGCCGTGGTCACCCTCGCGTACCCGAAGGCGGCCTTCCCCGGCGGCGGGCTCTCCGGCCGCGGCTACTCGGCGTACCGGGTGCCGGCGGTGGAGGGGAAGCTGGTCAAGGAGGTCACCTTCACCACGGTGAAGTGGCCGCATCTGGCCGGCGAGGTGGAGATCGTCCGCTGCTTCCTGGGCCGCGTCGGCGAGGACTGGGTGCTCGGCCGGGACGACGCCTCGCTCGTCGCGGTGGCGGCGGCCGAGCTCGCCGAGGCGACCGGCGTGACCGGCGTCCCGGTCGAGTCCCGGGTGAGCCGCTGGCAGGACGCCCTGCCGCAGTACGCCGTGGGCCACCTGGACCGGGTGAACCGCATCAGGGAGTCCGTGGCGGCCCTGCCGGGTCTCGCGGTGTGCGGCGCGCTCTACGACGGCGTGGGCGTGGGTGTCTGCATGGCCACCGCGCGCAAGGCCGCCGACGAGGTGCTGTCCTGGCAGGCGAAGCGGGGCGACGCGGCCCGGCCGGTCACGGCGTCCGTCTGAGGAGGTCTGCCCGGAACGAACTCTCGTTCCGGGCTTTCCCATGCCCGTTTCCCCCGTCCGTTCTCCATGCCCATGCCCATGCCCATGCCCATGCCCATGCCCGTTCCCGTGTCCGTTCCCCGCGCCCGGAGAAAGCGACGAGAGTGTCCGCACCCTTTCGGGGTGCGGACACTCTCGTCACGCGTACCGGGCGGGCGTCAGCGGCCCAGGACGGCCGTGAAGACCTCCGTCAGGATCCGCTCGGCGTCCTCGGCGCCCCCGGTACCGTTCGTACCGCGCCAGGCCACGTGCTGGTCGGGTCGGATCAGGAGCGCGCCGGCCTCGCCGATCCCGCGGACGGCCGCCCAGCCCCCGTCCACGTCCTCGTACGCGCTGCCGGCGCCGATCCGGACCGTGGTGACGGGCACCGAGAACGTCTCGGCCACCCGGGCCGCCGCCTCGGCCCACGCGTCGCCCTCCGCGCCGACGATCAGCGTGAAGCCGCCGGTGCCGGTGAGGTCGAGGACGGAGACGCGCTCGCCGTCCTCCCCGGCGAGCCAGGCGTGCGGCAGCCGGTGGCCGGGGCGGGAGGTGGGCGTGTGCTCGTTGCGCATCGGGACGCGGACCGGCGGCTCACTGCCGTCGGGGACGAGCGCGCCCGCCTCGTAACCGAAGCCCACCTCCATGTCGAGCGACTGGCAGCCGCCGCGGTGGGTGTGGAAGATCTCCAGGGCGCGTGCCCGGGTGGTCTCGCCGAGCCAGGAAGGGTCGAAGTACGCCGCCAGACGCTGACCGCGCCGGCCCGCCGGGATGTTGTGGCCGCCGCCGATGGCGTCGATGACCGTCTGGTGGTGCTGCGCGGCGGAGACGGCCCAGTCGACGTTCTGGCGGCCGATCGGACGGCGCTCGGCCTCGTACGTGTCGATGAAGCTCTCCGGCGCCTGGCCGCCGAGGATGGCCGCCAGCTTCCAGGCGAGGTTGTGCGCGTCCTGGATACCGGTGTTGAGGCCGAGGCCCACGGCCGGCGGCTGCTTGTGGGCGGCGTCGCCGGCGATGAGGACCCGGCCCACGCGGTAGCGGTCGGCGAGGATCGCGTCCACGATCCAGTCGGTGACCTTGTGGACGGTGATCTCCAGGTCCGGGACGCGGAGCAGCTCGCGGATGCGCGGGACGACGGTCTCGGCGTCCCAGCGTCCGGGCGGGCCCGGGGCGAAGTGGAGTCCCCACTGCTCGCACTTCTTGCCCCAGCTCGGCCCCATCTCGATGAGGTTGCTGGAGAGGTCCGGGTCCTCCGGGCTGAGGAAGTGGGTGATGAGCGTGCCCTCCTCCCACCACTCGGACAGATCGGCGGAGAAGTACGCGGTCGTGGTGTTGACCAGACCGGGCGGGCCCTCCATGCGGATGCCGGCCTTCGGACCGACGAACTTCCCGCCGTCGGCGCCGACGAGGTACTTCGCCCTGACCGTGGTGGTCTCGCCGGTCTCGACGTTCCGCAGCTCGGCGAGGACGTGGTCGCCCTCGTCGGAGAAGGTGGTGACCTCGTGGCCGAAGAGGACACGGCCCGGATTGCGCTCCTCCGCGTGGCGCCTGAGGATCGGCTCCAGCCACATCTGCGGCAGCTTGGCCGGCAGGACCGGGCCGGCCGCCGCGTACGTCTCCGTCAGCTCACCGCCGCCGAAGGCGTCCATCTCGTGGATGAGCCGCCGGTCCATCGGACCGTCGCCCGCGAGCGTGGTCATCCAGCGCACCTTGCCGAACAGCTCCAGCGGCGCGGCCTCGGCGAGGACGTCGTCCGCCATCCCGTGCTGACGGAAGATCTCCATCGTGCGCTGGTTGAGGTAGTGGGCTTTCGGAATCCTCGACGTGTCCGAGTGGCGCTCCACCAGCAGATGATCGACGCCCTGGTCGGAGAGGAAGACGGAGGCGGACAGCCCGCATCCGCCGCCACCGACGATCAAGACCGGAACCTCGATTGCTTCCATGTTCGCCCTTCCAGAAAGACGGATGCCTTGCCCACCGAGGCTGGCAAGGCACCCTGCAGCTCCGGTCAAGAACGACTGGACTCCGCCTCCGCGCGGCCGCTCAGGAGGCCGACCCGGCCGGCGGAGACGGAGTCGCCGGGGGTGCGGGGGACGCCGCGGCCGGACGGGGCCTCAGCCGCGCCAGGCGCCGTCGCGCATGAGGCCGCGGCCGGCCAGCTCGTTCGCCTCGCGCCAGGCCTGCACCCGCCGCGGGCGGATGCGGAAGTACTGGTACGGCTCCTTCAGTTCGCGCGGGTCGAAGCCGGTCTTCGCCGCGAAGGCGTCGCCCGTCTCCTGCCCGAGCTCCGCCGTGTCGACCGGTTCCGCCACGCCGTCGACGATGACCACGTCGCGGGTCGGGCCGATGCCGATCCGCACCCGGCCGTCGGCGAGCATGTTGCGCCCGGTGACCGAGGCGCGCGGGGTCGACACGAGGATCGCGGAGCCGTCCCACAGGAACGAGAGCGGGACGAGGTGGACCCCGCCGCCGTCCGTGCCCGCCGTCGACAGCCACAGGTCGACGTCGTTCTCCAGGCGCGCACGGGTGTCCTTGAGCCGCTCCTCCAGCGTCCGGGGTGCCGCCACGTCCGTCATGCTTCCTCCATCAGGGTCAGGGAGCCTCCCCGGCAGGGGAGTTCCTCGCTCTCGGGGGGTCTCGCGGTCCCGGGGTCCCGCCGGCGGGAGGGCACGGCGGCCGCCACGGCCGCCAACGCCCCCACGGCCTCACGCACACCGATCATGCCGTGCGCGCGGTGCGTCACGAAACGCACATGTCCGTTCGGGAGGGGCAGGACGCGCACCCCGTGCGCGGCGAGGCCCGCCGCGCAGGCGTCCGGGCCGAGACCCGGGATCCGTGTCATCACCATGTTCGTCGGGTGCGCCGGACTCAGCACCTCGACACCGGGTACGGCCCGGAGTCCGGCGGCGAGCGCGGCGGCCGTCGCGTGGTCGGCGGCCAGCTCCGGCAGCCGCCCGAGGGCGACGAGCGCGGGCGCGGCGACCACCCCGGCCTGGTGCAGGGAGCCGCCGAGTCCGGTGCGCAGCTCGCGGGCGCGCGCGACGTAGGCACGGCCGCCGCCGAGCAGCGCGCCCATGGGCGCGCCGAGGGCCTTGGACACCGAGAAGGCGACGCTGTCGGCGGGTGCGGCGAGCGCCGCGGGCGGGACGCCGAGGGCGACGGCCGCGTGGGCGAGCCGGGCCCCGTCGAGGTGGAAGCGGGCCCCGTATCGGTGGGCGAGGCCGGCCACGGACCGGGTCGCCGCCTCGTCCAGGGCGTTACCGGAGCGCATCATGCTCGTGTTCTCCAGGCAGACCACGGTGGGACGGCCGGCTTCTGCGGCGAGCAGTGCCTCCAGGTGGCCGGGGTCGGGGAGGCCGTCCTCGTCCTGCTCGACCGTGACCAGGGTGAGGCCGCCGAACCGCCGCAGCCCGTCGGCCTCCAGGAAGCCCATGTGGCTGTCGGCCCCGACGATCACCCGGATCCCGGCCGGGTCGGGGAAGGCCGCGAGGGGTGCCAGGAGATTGGCCATGGTGCCGGTGGGCACGAACAGCGCGGCTTCGACGCCGAGGAGCGCGGCGGTGCGGGCTTCGAGCTCGGCGACCGTCGGATCGTCGCCGTACACGTCGTCACCGACCTCGGCCAGGGCACTCGCCGCGCGCATCCGCTCGTCCGGGACGGTCCGGGTGTCGCTGCGGAAGTCCAGCCGGGAATCCGGAACGGGGACGGGGGCGCCGGTCACCACGGCTACCACCCCGGCCGGTGCGCGACCCAGACGGCGCGCGGCCTGGTACAGCCCTCGATCGCGTGGAGGCCCAGTTCGCGCCCGTATCCGGACTGGCCGAGGCCGCCGACACTGACCGTCTCCTCGGTGTCGCCCCAGGTGTTGATCCACACCATGCCGGCGCGCAGGGCCCGCGCGAACCGCTCGACCCGCCCGGAGTCGGAGGTCCACACGGAGGCCGACAGGCCGTACGCGGTGTCGTGGGCGAGCGCCAGGGCCTCGGCCTCGGTGTCGAAGGCGACGGCGGACAGGACGGGCGCGAAGATCTCCTCGCGCCAGGCCCGGGAGCCGGCCGGCACCTCGTCCAGGACGACCGGGTGGACGTAGAACCCGCCGTCGAGGTCGTGGCGTACGGAGACGGCGCCGGGCGGCAGGACCACCCGCGCCCCGCACGCCGCGGCCTCCGCCACGACCGTGGCCGTGCGGTCGACGGCGGCACGGCTGATCAGCGGGCCGAGGTCGGTGGCCGGGTCCTCGGGGCGGCCGACGCGCAGCTCCGCCGCGAGGGCGGCGACGCGGGCGACGAACTCGGCGTGTACGGCGCGGTCGACGATCAGCCGGGTGCCGGCCACGCACATCTGGCCGGTGTTGCCGGTGAAGGCGGTGACGACGGCACGCGCGGCGGCGTCGAGGTCGGCGTCGCGGAAGACGACGACGGGGCTCTTGCCGCCGAGTTCGAGGGAGACCGGCTTGAGGCCGTCGGCGCAGCGGCGGGCGACCTCGCGGCCCGCGGCCGTGGAGCCGGTGAAGGTGACCGCGCCGACGGCCGGGTGGTCGCAGAGTGCCCGGCCGGTGTCGGCGCCGCCGTACACGGCGGTGAGGACGCCCTCGGGCAGCAGCCCGTCGGCGGCGCGGTCGACGAGCCGGCGCAGCGAGAGCGGCGTCTCGGGCGCGGGCTTCACGACCACCGTGTTGCCGTACGCGAGGGCGGCGGCGATCTTCCAGACGGCGAGCAGCAGGGGGTAGTTGCCGGGGGCGATGGCGGCGACGACGCCGACGGGCACCCGGTCGGTGTAGGTGCGCATGCCGGGTCCGGTCGGGTGGGTCTCTCCCACCGGGTGGCGGGCGGCGGCGGCGAACCAGTCGGCGACCCGGGCGGCGAAGCCGACCTCGCCGAGGGCGCGGGCGGTGGGCTTTCCCGCGGTGCGCCGCTCCAGGGCGGCGAGTTCCTCAAGGTCGTCCCGGACGAGGTCCGCGAGCCCCCGCAGGAGGGCGGACCGCTCCGCCGGCGCGGTCTCTCCCCAGCCGCCGAGGAACGCGGCCTCGGCACGCCGTACGGCCCGGTCGACGCCGTGCGCGCCGGTGTCGGCGACGCGCGCGATCTCCCGCCCGGTGGCGGGGTCGAGCACAGCCCTGCCCGTCTCGGGCGGCGCGTCCAGGACCTCCGTCATCCCAGCACCTCCGCGTGGCCCGCCAGGCGCAGCTCCGCGTCGAGGGCGGCGACCAGGGCGAGGAAGGGATCGCGGCCCATCCGCGCGTGTGCGCTGCCGAGGAGGCGGAGGTCGTAGCCGTCGGGGTGCTGCCAGAAGGCGTCGCAGGCGCCGTACGCGGCGCTGAGGTGGGCGAGGTGGAGCGGGCGGCCGTCGGCGAGGGTGTGGAGTTCGTCCGCGGCCGGGTGCTTGTCACGCTTCGGCGGGAACTCCAGACGTCCGCCGCCGGTCTTCTGGGCGGTGAGGCGCAGCTCTTCGCCGGTCGGCGTGGTGTAGACGACCTCCAGCTCGCGGACGGTGTCGCCGTCGCCGAAGGTGGCGGCACTGTTCGCGCGGAAGGATCCGACCGTCACGGGGAGGCCCTGCGCGGTGAGGAAGGAGGCGACCCGGTCCGGGGGGAGCCAGTCGCCCTCGTGCTCCTTGCCACGCCGGTGGAAGTGGTACGGGCCGGTGGGCACGGAGACCATCTCGGCCGGGTGCCGGGCCCAGTAGCTCAGCTCCGAGAACGGCGTGGCGAGGACGCGTGGCACCGCCCCGGGTACGGCGGGTCGCAGCCCGGCGTAGAGGGCGACCAGCTCTTCGTCGGTGAAATCGCCTTCCAGCACGGAGAGTTCGACGGTCGTCCCGGCGAGGCGGGCACTGCCGGCCCGGTGCTTCATGTAGTCGGTGCCGAGCCAGGCCACCCGGCCGTCGCCGATCTCGTGCGGCCGGGTCTCGCCGCCCCACAGGCAGGGGTGGTCGGCGGCGGGGAACGCCCAGTCGTACAGGAACTGCTTCAGCCGCAGCCGCCGTCCGCTGCCGGCGATCTCGGTGCGGTACCCGGCGGGGTTGGCGTCGCTCCAGGGGCTGCGGCCCTCGGCCGCGACACGGCCGGGGGGCGCCTCGCGGCGGAGGGTCCCGACGGAGGTGTCGCAGCCCTCGGGCAGGGCGGTGGGCCGCCACAGCACGAAGGGGCACCACTCCTGGGCCCGCTCCTCCTCGATGACCGGGGGGACCGGGTCAAGTCCGGACGCGCTCGACAGGACCCGCGGGCGCCAGTGCGGGACGGGACTGCTCACCATGACTCCTCGATTCGGTTCTGAACTCCGCGAGGTGGCCGAGCCAGGCGGAGGTGGAGGCCAGGAACATCCATTCGCCGACGCCCAGTCCGGCCCGGATCGCGGCCGGGACGGGCGGGAGTCCGAAGGGGCTGCCCAGGTCCTGGGCGAGTTCGGTCAGCCGGCGGACGTATCCCGGGTCGGTGGGGCTGGGGAAGCCCTGCTTGCGGCGGTGCCGCACGGGTTCCGGCAGCAGGTCGCCGAGGGCTTCCTTCAGGAGGCCCTTGTGGGTGCCGGGCTCGTTGGAGTCCTTCAGGTGCTCGGGGCAGCGGAAGGCCAGCTCGGTGAGGGTGACGTCCTGGAAGACGGGCCGGTCCTCCAGGGTGTGGGTCGCCGAGGTGGCGTCGACCATGTCGTTGACGTAGACGAGGAAGCGCCGCAGGAGGTGGTGTCGGCCGCGCTTGAGCGGGGACGCCGTCTTGACGGCCCGGTACTCGTCCATCGTGCGGGCCCAGACCCGGTCGGTGACCTCGTTCATGTCGACGTCGAGTTCCTGGGCCATCCAGGTCACGAGCCCGGCCCAGACGGGCCGTTCGTCGGCGTGCAGCCGGTGGGTGAGGTAGTGGCGGCCGTGGATGTAGGTGGGCGCGTACGGGTCGACGACGGGGAAGTAGCGGCCGTCCTGGTAGCCCCAGAGCTCGTCGGCGCCGTGCCCGGAGTAGACGACCACGTTCTTGTCGGCGGCGATCGTGCCGTACAGGTGGTGCATGGCGAGTTCAGCGCCGTGCAACAGCGGGCGCATCAGCCGGGTGGGCAGCACGGGGACGAGTCCGGCGGCCGTGTTCTGGTCGAGGTCGCAGACCGTCAGCGGGACACCGAGGTGTTCGGCGACGCCGGTGGCGTACGCGACGTCGTCGCCGGAGCCGCCGACGCCGTCCTGGTAGCGGAGCACGTAGCCGTCGAGCGGGACGCCCCGCGCGGTGAGCCCGGCGACGATCGCGGTGCTGTCGACGCCGCCGCTGAGAACGGCCGCGCGCGGCACGTCGGAGACGGAGCGCTGTTCGATCGCCCGGTCGAAGGCCGCCCTGATCTCGTCGGCCTCGACGGGGTCGTCCACGGAGGCCGGCTTCCAGTAGCGGTGAGTACGCACCCGCGGCCGGTCGATGACCAGGTACTCGGCGGGCTGGAGCGACCGGACTCCGCGCAGCCAGGTGTGGTCGTCGGCCGCGTCCATCCGGATCCAGGAGCGCAGCACGAACTCCTCGGGCTCCACCTCGGCCGCGACGAGGCCGGTGCGGAGCAGCACGCCCTGCTCGGAGGCGAAGACCAGCCCGCCGTCGACATGGGCGTAGAAGAGCGGCTTGACGCCGAAGTGGTCACGGGCGAGGACGACCCGGCCGGTGGTGGTGTCGTGCCAGGCGAGCGCGAACATGCCGTCGAGGGGCCGCAGCGCCGGGCCGGGCTCGTCCTCGCGGCGTATCTGCTGGAGGACGAACTCGGTGTCGCAGGTGGTGCGGCGCGGCCAGAGCGGCGGCGCCGGCGAACGCGAGCCGTACACCTCGCCGTTGTGGACGAGGACGATCCGTCCGCTGGGGTCGGCCATGGGCTGGTCGCCCGCGTGGGAGCGGTCGCGGACCGCGAGTCGGGTGGCGCACAGCATGACCGTGCCGCACGCGGAGACGTAGGGGGCGCGGGAGCTCTCGCCGCGGTGGGCCATCGCCTCGGTCATGGTGCGGCCGAGGGCGTCGAGCCAGGCGGCGTCGCGCCGGCCGTCGAGGCTGACGAAGCCCGCTATACCGCACATGTGCCGACCGTCCTCTCGGACCAGACGTGCCGCAGGCCGGCGAGGGCGTCGGTGAAGACGTGCTCGATGCCGTGGTGGCCGCCCTCGTGCTCCCGGTAGTGGTGCGGGACGCCGTGGGCGTCGAGGGCGGCGTGCAGGGCGCGGGCGCCCCAGTGCATGCCGTACTCGTCGCGTTCGCCGACGCTGAGGTGGAGGTGGTCGAGGCGGGTGAGCGCATCGGCGTGCTCGTCCAGCATGCGTACGGGGTCGTGGGTGAGCCAGCGCCGCCAGACCTCGTCGCGGAAGGCACCGGTGTCGGGATCGCAGGGCAGCGCGTCGGACGGGCTGGTCCGGGCGTCCTCGGCGTAGCACATGCCCATGGCGATGATGCTCATGGCGACCATGAACGGCACGTCGACGGGGCCGGTGGCGCGGCGGGCGAGCAGCGCGTCCATGCCGCCGACGGCCCGGACGGTGTCGAGGGCGCGTGGCAGCAGCGGCAGGTAGCTGTGCTCGAAGCCGGCGTCGGGCGAGCAGGCGATGACCGAGCCGAAGAGGCCGGAGGTCATGCCGGCGACCAGCGCGCCGTAACCGCCGCTCGACTTGCCGCCGATCGCGCGCCACCGCGGCTCGGGCCGGGTGGCGAACCGCCGGTCGACCTCCGCGACGACCTCGGCGAGGTATCCGGCGTAGCGGCCGGAGGAGGCGGAGTCGATGTACTGGGAGCCGCCGTAGGAGGTGGTGCCGTCGGGGACGACGAGCAGGGCGGGCGGCACCCGGCCGTCGCTCATGGCCGTGCGGAGCCGGTCGGCGACGGTGGTTCCGAAGGCGAGGGCCCTGCCGGTGAGGCTGGGATGGGCGCCGAAGCCGGGCAGCCAGTGGATGACGGGGAACGGGCGGACACCGTCGTACCCGGGCGGCAGGTGCACCTCGACCCGGCGTGTGTGCGGGTCCCCCAGCGGGTTGTCGCGCAGGCAGGCGCTCTGGTGCTCGAAGACCACGGTCTCGGGGAGGTCGCTCACGGCCGGCTCGCCTCCCGGAGCTCCCGCTCGACGTGGTGGGTGTAGTACGAGGGGTGGTGGAAGACGGCGGACAGCAGGACGCCGTCGCTCGCCCACAGGCCGAAGGAACTGCCGAAGAGGAGGTCGGCGCCGAGCATGGCCTCCAGGGTGCTCGCGGCCATCTCGGTCCAGCCCTCGGCGTGGGTGACGTGGGCGCGGGCGGGACCCACGCCGAGCTTCGTCACCCGGCCGGCGACCGGGTCGAGGAGGTAGGAGGTCTCGTCGCCGCCGTCCTCGTACAGGGATACGACGTGCCGTCCGGCGCCGTCGTCGAGCGCCCGGTACCAGTAGTCGGTGGCGACGAGCAGGTCGAGGAGTTCGCGGAGCAGCTCCTCGGCGGACCGGGTCTGCCTGCCGTAGCGGTCGAGGGAGGCGTCGAAGGCCGGGACCGGCGTCTCCGGGTCGAGCCGGACGGCGGCGTAGACCTCGTCGAAGTCGTACGCGTCGGGGGCGACCGGCCCGTCGACGAGGCCGGCCTTCCCCCCGCCGACCTCCAGGACCTGGCCGGGACCCCACAGCAGGCCGGCCCGGCCCCGTTCGGCGAGGCGTGCGAGGGCCTCGACCGGGGTGAACGGGAACAGGGTGCGGTTGCACCAGTCGTAGTCGCGGTCGGTGTCGCCGCTGACGCGCCAGCCGAAGGAGGACGGCACGGTCAGGGCGGCCGGCAGGGAGTCCACGTACCGGTCGAAGTTGGCGACGGCGCGTGCGCGGACACCCTCCGGGTCGCTGAGCGGGCGACGCTCGGTGAGGACGCCGGGCGGCGAGACGCTGTGCGTGGGCACGAGCGCGAGGTCGAGCCTCGGCGCGTCCTCGCGCCGGAAGGCCTCGACGGTCGCCTCGTGCAGGAGCGCGTCGCCGCAGATCATGACGGCCGCGTCCGCGGTCTCGACGAGCACGCTCATCTCGGGGAAGGAGACGGCGGACGGGAAGGTCCGCAGGGTCGCCCCGCCGAGGGTGACGGTGTCACCGGGCCGCACCGGGCACAGCCGCTCGAAGCCGAAGCGGCGCAGCGTCCAGGAGATCGCCTGGTGGCCGAGGCCGGAGGCGGTCAGTGTCGGCGGCACGGGGCCGGCCGGGTAGACGCAGGTGACGCCGGTGCTCTGGCGCGGAGTGTCGTCGAAGTCGACGTCGGCGCCGTCCGCGAGGAGGCCCAGGGAGGGGTAGTGGTGGTGGTCGAAGTGATGGTGGCTGAGGACCACGCAGTCGACGCCCTCGTCGAGGACCCTGCGGACGAGGTCGTCCTCCAGGGGCGGGTGGTGCTCCCAGAAGCGGTCGAGGCGCTGGGTCAGCCACGGGTCGAAGAGGATCCGCTCCTGGCCCGTCTCGACGAGGACGGCGGCGTGGCCGAGGGAGGTGAGGCGCATCAGCCGTCCGCCTCGTACACGCAGCGGAAGCCGACCTCCATGTGCCGGTCGGTGATGAGGTCCTTGCCCCGGTAGAAGGTGGTGAGGCAGGTCGGCGGGGAGGTGAACGTGCCACCGCGCAGCACGTGGAAGGCTTCCTTGCGGTTCATGAAGTCCAGCGGGTGGCGGCCCTTGAAGAAGGGGTCCATGTCCTCGCCGGTGTAGAAGTTGGTGCGGGTGAGCTCCCAGACGTTTCCGGACATCTGGAGGACGCCGTAGGGGCTGGCGCCCTCGGGCAGCGCGTCGGCGGCGAGCACGGGGTGGGCCGGGTTCTCGCCCTGCTCGACGGTGACGAGGAGCGCTTCGAGTGAGTCCAGGTCGGCGACGGCCTGGCCGAAGGACCGCTCCACGTAGTTGACGCGCTCGGGATCCCAGTCGTCGCCCCAGGGGAAGCGGCGGCCGTCGACACCCCGGGCGGCCTTCTCCCACTGGACCTCGCTGGGAAGCCGGCCGCCGGCCCAGGCGGCGAAGGCGTACGCGTCGTACCAGTCGATGCCGACGACGGGCATGTCCGGGGCGTTGAAGCGCGGATCGTGCCAGTGGGCGGGGCGGTGCGAGCGCTCCAGCGGCTGGTCGGGGTGGTCGAACTCGCCGGAGTCGCCGACCTCTTCGAGGAACTCGTGGTAGCGGGCGTTGGTGACGGTGGTCCGGTCGATGAGGAACGCGGGCACGTCGACGGCGCGCAGGACGGTGTCGTCCTGGGCCATGCGGAAGGCGTCGGGCCGCTCGTCGGCGGCGCCGATGATCGCGGGGCCGGCGGGGACGAGGACGACGTCCTCGTGACGGCGGACCCGCTTGCGGGCGGCGGCGATCCTGGACCGCATCTCGGAGAAGTACTCGTCCTCCAGGCGGCGCAGCTCGACGGGGTCCTTGGTGCCGAAGACGGCGATGAGGGCGCGCTTGGTGAGTGCGGCGCCGCAGCCGACGGGCTTGCGGGCCCAGTCGGGGCGGGTGAAGTTGCTGGGCCAGCCGGAGATCCGGATGAGGTCCGGGACGGCGGCGTCGATGCGGTGTTCGGCGATGACCTTGAGCGCGGTGAACGCGACCCAGTCGACGGTGTCGTGGGTGGCGGCGGCCACGGCGGTGGCGGCGGCCTCGTCGCCCGAGTGGTGGGTGGCGAGGAGGCGGACGGCGCCGGCACGGACGGGCCACTCGGGGTGCGAGACGGCGATGCTCGCGAGGAGCGGGATGCCGTCGGTGGTACGGCCCTTCTCGCCGGCCGATGCGACGACGCGTTCGACCGACGCCCAGTAGCGGTCGTCGGCGGAGTCGTCGATCACCAGCATGTCGGCGGGAATGTCGATGATGTGTGAAACGCGATTTCCTACCACTTCAACCTCTCTCTGACGACGTGACACCCCCCCGGAAACGAGGTCCGTGCAAGGGGGGCGGTGCGCGTTTCGTCCTTGTCAGTCCCCCGGTCACTGTACTCCCAC
>NZ_JBHUYJ010000056.1:0-12526 GCF_042668715.1 Streptomyces sp. NPDC057271 | reverse complement strand
TGAGCGGAGTGGGGGGCCAGAAGCGGTGGGGGGGGGGTGTGGGGGGGGGGGGAGGTGTGATTTCCTACCGTTCAGCTCTCTCTGGGAGGGGTGTCCGCCCGGAGGAAGGGGGTTGCTGGGGGGCTGGCGCGGTACGCGTCATGCATGTGTAATTCACCGGGTCAGTGAATTACCACTTGCTGGTCTCCTGCTGCGCGTCACGGGTCTCGATGAAGTCACGGTCGCTCATGGGTCACTCCTTCCTTCCGAGAATTCGTGGGTCTGGTCGACCTCACACCCCAGGACCTTAGGCGGACGCAGAAGCGGGCGGCAACAGCCGCGGAATGTCAGCGGTTGAACACGAACGCCGTCCGAATCGTCCGAGTAGGTTCGCGGTCATCCGAACCGGAGAAAGGGAGGAAGAATGGCGGACACCTATTCCCGCGAGATGCGGGAGAACGGGGTCGTACGGCTGCCCGGGCTGGTCGGCGGGGCGGAGCTGGCCGAGCTGCGGAGCGCGGCGGGACGTCTTGAGGAGTCGGCCCGCGACCGCTCGGCCTCCAGTGGGGACTTCGTCCTGGAGGCGCCGGGCATCGGCGGCTGGGCGGCCTGGCAGCAGGGGGCGGGCGCGCTGCCCGGCGTGCTGCGGTCGGTGGACCGCATCCATGTGCACGAGCCGGCGTTCGACGCCGTGCAGCGGTCCCTCGGCCTGGCCGAGGGACCGGTACGGGCGGCCTCGGGCACGGCGGGCGCGCTGGTCAACGCGTTCCTGTGGGCGAAGCCGCCCGCGGTGGGCTCGGCGAAGCCCTGGCACCAGGACATGGCGTTCGCGCCGCCCGGGTTCGCCGCCGGGGAGTACGGCATCGTGACGATCTGGATCGCCCTGGAGCGGGCCATCCCGTCCAACGGCTGTCTGGAGTTCCTGCCGGGCTCGCATCTCCTCGGGCTGTTCCCGCACACCGGGGACCGGGAGCGGCTGCCGGGAGAGGCGCCTCTGCGGCGCGCGGTGGAGCCGCACGTGGCGGACGAGCACCTGCCGCGCACGGCCGATCCGGTCGCGATGCCGCTGGAGCCGGGCTCGGCCGTGATGTTCGACGGCATGGTGCTGCACCGCTCGGCGCCCAACACGACGGCCTCGGAGCCGCGGACGGCCGTCAGCTTCGTGTACCGGGTGCCGCGCCCGGCCTGGACGCGTATGGAACCGGCCGCCGCCCCGGTGTGACGTTCGACTGCGGCGGGGCGGCGGTCGAACGCTCCTCAGGAGTCGGTCGCCGCCCCGTCGACGGCGTAGAACCCGGTGCCGTCGACGTGCCGGATGGTGTTGAGGTCACGCCGCACGACCTCGTCGAGCTCGTGCAGCAGCGTCACGATGACCGGGTACGTGAGGTCGTCGACGGTCCGCCGGATCCCCTGGCCCGGCTGGACCAGGGGCGTCAGGGTGTGGAGGCCCTCCAGACGCTCGATCTGCTCGATCCCCCGGTACGCGCGGAGCACGCCCTCGACGGGCGAGACCATGCCGTAGATGGCGGCGTACCGGCGGATCTCGTACGGGGCGCCGGCCCGCTCGTGGAAGCGCTCGGGCCGCAGGAGGGCGTCGACGGTCCACTCCAGCTGGGACTCGCCGATACCGAGGCCCGCGGTGGCGGGGATGCCGCCGCCCGCGATCCGGGCGCCGACCTCCACCAGACACGGCCCGGCCGGGGTCATCCGGATCTCCAGGTGGGCGGGGCCGTGCCGGATGCCGAGGGCGTCGAGGACGCGGAAGGCGTAGTCGGTGAGGGGTGCGACGACCCGGCTGCCGGAGTCGATGAGGCGGAGCGCGTCACAGAGGTCGACGACCCCGTTGCGGCTGGCGCGATCGGTGCGCCAGACGTCGCACACGTGATGGCGGCCGTCCCGGCTGACCGTGTTGACCATGTACTCGGTGCCGGCGAGGTACTCCTGCACGACGGCCCCGTTGTTGGGCTGGGAGAAGACGTCGTCGGCGTCGGCGAGCAGGCGGAAGGCGGCGACCGACTCCTCGGGGGTGTCGCAGAAGGTGACGCCCTGGCTGCCGGCGCCGCGCGGCGGCTTCACGACGACCCGGCCGCCGAGGTCGCGGTGCCAGGCGGTCAGCTCCTCGGCATCGGTGGCGAACAGCTGGCGGGCGGCCCGCAGTCCGGCGGCGCGGACCGTCTCGATCATGAGGTGCTTGTCGCGGCGGGCCGCGCTGAGGGCGGTGCCGTTGCCGGGCAGTCCGAGCCGCTCCGCGAGCAGGTCGGCGAGTTCGACGCCGATCTCGCCTCCGGAGACGACGCCGACCGGCGCGAACTCCGCGACCGCCTTCGCGGTGGCGGCGACATCGCCTTCGTGGGTGATGTCGGCGATGAAGTCCTCGGGGACATAAGGAGCGGACCGGTAGACGTACGGGGTATCGCGCGTGCTCTGGACGCGGACGACGGAACATCCTTGCCGAAGGAATTCGAGAACGAGTGAACGGACGCCCGCGTAGGCGTCGACCATCACGATGCACGGGGTACCAGGAAGGTCCTGGGCGGCTGTTGTCATATGTTCAAAGATAGACACCAGACCCGCTCGCCGAAATCCTTTCGCCTCTGCCATCCTCCAGCCTCTGGAGGACCCCTCATGACATTTTCCCGCGCATATGCGCGATCACCTCGATGCATTCCCGTCCTACTTTTCGTCAACACATCCGGGAGTTTTCTGCTCCTTGTGAGCCTGTCCACCCACATCGGCTCCGTCACCGGCTCGGGACTGCTGGCCGGCGTCGTCCTGAGCGCCCCCTGGCTGCCGGCGCTGCTGCTCGCCGCGCCGCTCAACCGGCTGCTCGCCGGCCGCGCGCCGGAGCGGCTCGTCCGCATCGCAGAGGCGGCGAGCCTGCTGCTCACGGCGGCGGCCCTGGCCGTGCCCGGCGGCGCGCTGCTCGCGGCCGCCACCTGCCTGGTCGTCGCCCGAGGCTTCTTCGAGGCGGTGACCCGCTCGGCCACCTTGGTGGTGCTGCGCGGCACGGTGCCGAAGGAGCGGCTCGACCGGGCCAACACCTTCGCCGAGATCGGAAAGCTGACCGGACTCAGCGTGGGTGCCGCGCTCGCCGGGCCGGCCTCCTCGGTGCTCTCGCCGCGCGGACTGATCGCGCTGAACGCGGCGACGCTCGCGCTCTCCGCGCTCCTCGCCTGGGCGCTGCCGTCCGTGGCCAGGGCGGCGGCGGAGAGCACCGCGTCACCGGAGAAGTCCGGGACCGGGGCGCGGCTGCGGGTGGAGGACCCGGTGGTCCGCCGCCTGTTCGTCCGCTTCCTTCTGGTGGCGTTCTGGCAGGGTTTCCACACCGTGGCCGTCACCGTGATCCCGCTGCGTCTCCTCGACGGCGACACCCGGCTCGTCGGGGTGTTCGTCGCGGTCTCGGCCGTCGCGGTCTTCGCCGGTTCCCTCGCCGCCCTGCCGGCCCAGCGGTATCTGGACCACGTGCCCTCGACCGTGTGGCTGGTGCTGCCGATGGCGCCCCTGCTCGCGGCGGTGCTGGCGGCGAGCACCGTCCCCACGCTGGCGCTGTACGCGGTCTTCCTCGTGCTCTTCGAGCTTGCCTTCGTGCACTACAACAACCGGGTCCTCGCGGCCGTATCGGACGAGGAGCTGTCCTCGGTGGTGACGCTGCGGGCGACGCTGCTGCCCTCGGGTGTGGCCGTGTCGATCCTGGTCATGGGCGCGCTGAGCGATCTGGCGGGTCCCTTGCCGGCCGTCCTCGCGGTCGTCGTCACCACGCTCGTGGTCACGGCCGCAACCGGCGCCGGCCAGCAAACTCGGAGAAGTGCCGTACCCGACGCATGATCAGGATGGAAGGGACGACACGCGGGGCGCCCCTCGCCCCGCTTCCCCTGACCGAAGGAATCCGTCGTGCGCGTTCTCATCGTCCCGTTCCCGTTCAGGAGCCATCTCTTCAACCTGGTGCCGCTCGCCTGGTCCCTGCAGACCGCCGGGCACGAGGTACGGGTGGCCGGGTGGCCCAATCTTCTCGACGCCGTGACCGGCGCCGGCCTCACGGGGGTGGGCGTGGGGCCCGGCGAGACCGCGCGGGAGCAGGAGGCCGGCGACCGGCGCCAGCAACGGGAACGCAGGGCGGCCCCGCCGGTGCCGGGGCGCGGGCCCGGCGGGGCGGGAGGCCTCGACCCGCTCTTCGACGTACGGCCCGACCGCGAGCGGCTGGGCTGGGAGCAGGTCACACGGGTCTTCGACGACCTGGTGCTGCCGCAGGCCCGCAGGTCGAACGACTCCATGATGGAGGACCTGGTCGAGCTGGCCCTGGAGTGGAAGCCCGACCTGGTGCTGTGGGGTGCGAAGGCCTTCGCCGGCGCGATCGCCGCCGCCGCCGTGGGCGCGGCCCACGCCCGGGTGCTGTATTCGGTCGACGTCTACACCCGGATGCGGGAGGACTTCCTGCACGCCAAGGCGCGGCAGCCGGAGCACGACCGGGCCGACCCCCTCCAGGAGTGGCTGACGGACTGGGTGGAGAAGTACGGCGGCGAGTTCTCCGAGGACCTGGTGAACGGGCAGTTCACGATCGACCCGCTCCCCGCCGCGTTCCGGCCCGATCCGCGGCCGACGACGATCCCGGTGCAGTTCGTCCCCTACAACGGACCCACCGTCATGCCCCGTTGGGCCGCGGAGCCACCGCGTGCGCCGCGTGTCCTGATGACCTTCGGCGACAACGCCGACGACCGGTCGGCGCGCCAGCTGCTGTCGGTCGAACGGATCCAGGACATCCTCGACTCGGTGGGTGACCTGGACATCGAGCTGGTGCTCTCGCTGCCCCGGCAGTCCCAGGAGGAGTTAAGCCGCGTCCCGGCCAACACCCGTCTCGTGGAGTCCGTACCGCTCGCGGAGGTGCTGCCGAGCTGCTCGGCGATGGTGCACCACGGTGGGACCTGGTCGTTCGGCTGCACGCTGCGGTCCGGGGTGCCGCAACTGCTCGTCAGCCGGGCGTTCGACGCGCCGCTGAAGCTCCGGTGCCTGGAGCGGACGGGCGCGGGGCTCACCATGCGGCCCTCGGACGCCGACGGTCCCGCGGTACGCGAGGCGCTGCTGCGGCTGCTGGAGGACGAGACGTTCCGGGCCGGCGCGCGGCGGCTGCAGCGGGAGGTTCTCGAGACGCCGGCGCCGGGCGACCTGGTGCGCACCCTGGAGGACCTGGTCCTGGCTCATCGCGCGGCGGCCCACCGGGCCGGCGCGTCCGTCGGCCGCTGAGGCCACCGCACGAAGACCCCGGCGGCCGACGGGTGGCGATGCCCCGTCGGCCGCCGGACGCCTCGCCCGGGTTCCGGTCAGGCGGTGGGCACCGGGTCCGGAGCCGCCGCGCAGGTCGCGTCGGTGCCCCACCCGGCGGCCGGCCGGGTGCCGTCCCGCAGGAAGTTGCTGACGTGGGTGTTCAGGCAGGTGTTGTTGTTCGCGGAGAGGGCCGCGCCGACGCTGTGGCCGCCCTTCTCCAGGATGAGCCGGGAGTTCGGGAAGAGCGCGCGCGTCTGGTAGGCGCCGATGAGGCCGTGCGCGGCGTCGAACTGCGGCTGGACGATGAGGACTTCCACGTCGCTGTTACCGACCTGAACGGGCGTCTGGGACGGCACCGGCCAGAAGGCGCAGGGCGCGGTGTACCAGGCGTTGGTCCAGGTCAGGAACTTGACGCCGAGGGCGTACTGGGACGAGTAGGCCACGCTGTAGGAGTTCCAGCCCTTCGGCCAGGGGCCGTCGGTGCAGTTGACCGCGTTGGTCATGGTGTGGCGGTTCTGGTGCGGGAAGCCCGGGTCCGAGTAGTTCGCCTTCAGCGACGTCGGGTCGTCGTCGACGACGAAGTCGGAGAGGATCTTCGCGCGGTTCATCCAGATCCAGTGCCGGTAGACGACCGGCTCGAAGACGTCGGCCCACTCGGCCGGGCCTATCTCGCCGTCGACGGGCGCGGCACGGAGCTTGTCCTGGCCCTCGTAGTACTTGGCTTCGACCTGGGCGGCGGTCGTGCCCAGGTGGTAGACGCTGTCGTACTTGGCGACCCAGGCGAAGAACAGGTCGGCGTTCTGCTCCGACGTGAAGTTCTTGCCGAACTGGTTCAGGAAGCCGACACCGGTCGGGCTGGCGACGCTGTCCAGGAGCAGCCGCTTGACCCGGTTCGGGTACAGGGTGGCGTAGACCGAGCCGAGGTAGGTGCCCCAGTCGGTGCCGAAGAAGGTGATCTTCTCCTGGCCGAGAGCGATGCGCATCTGGTCCAGGTCGCGCGCCGCGTCCTTGGTGGTCAGGTGCTTGAGCACGTCGCCGTACTGCTGGCCGCAGCTCTCGGCGTACGCCTTGGCGCGGTTCACCCATGCCTGCTCGGCGGCCGAGGAGGTCGGCACCGGGTCGGGCTGGGCGTGGCCCGGGTTGATGTAAGAGGGGTCGCAGACGACGGCCGGCTCGCTGGCGCCCACACCGCGCGGGTCGAAGCCGATCCAGTCGTAGGCGCCGCCGACGTCGGAGGCGAGACCTGTGGTGCCCTTCGCGTAACGCGTGGGAAGGTCACGGCCGATGCCTCCGGGCCACTGGCCGCGGTTGAGGATGACGACGCCCTTGTAGTCGGCCTCGGCGACCGTGTGCCTGGCACGGGTCAGCGCGAGCTTGATCTTCTGTCCCGCGGGATCGTCGTAGTCGAGCGGCACCTCGAGCGTGCCGCAGTCCAGGCCCTTGAGCATGGGGCCGAGTACCGGGTCGTTCTCCGTGCACGGAGCCCATGCGAGGGTGCCGGCGGTCTGCGTGACGGCGGTCTCCGCCGCCGCGACCGGAGTGAGGGCCGGGCTCACCAGACCGGTCACGATCACCGTGGTGACCAATGCGAGCTTCTTCACGTGATTCCCCTTCTGAATACAGCGCGCTCGCAGCCTGACAACCGGACCTCCATTTCCAGTCAACGGCGGCTGGAATCCCACCGGAATCGAGCACGATCAGAGAAGCGCCGCGTCGGCGCACCTACTTAACATGCGAAGAGGAGATCCCGACCCCAGGAGTAACCGAATGAGCACGGCCGAATCTTCCGTGCAGGCGATCAAGACCGTCCTGCATCCCGTCAAGGACCTCGCGGCGGCCAGGGGGGTGTACACCGCCCTGCTCGGCACCGAACCGCAGACCGTCTCCGACTTCTACGTCGGCTACGACATCGCAGGTCAGCACATCGGTCTGGTGCCGGGCGCCGGTACCCAGGGCATGTCTGCACCGGTCGCGTACTGGCATGTGCCGGACATCGAGGCGAAGCTCGCTGAGGTGACCGCGGCGGGTGCCGCCGTCCAGAACCCGGTCGCCGACGTCGGCGGCGGGCGCCTTGTCGCGACCGTCACGGACATCGACGGCAACGTTCTCGGACTCCTTCAGGACAGCTGAGGCGAAAACCTTCTCGATTCTTCGCAAAACCTTCGCGATTCCGGCTCCCGGCCTCCTCACGTCCGTCTCGCGGCCGACTTGAATCCCACTTGAGCCCCACTCGGCCATTTCCCCGAGCGGGGCTCAAGCCGTTTGCGAGCGGGCGCCGAGCCCGTCACGGCACCCTCTCCGGACGGGCCGGGCGACCACGGCCCGGTCCTCAGCCAGGGAGACCCATGAGCCAGGAATCCGCCTCCGTCCACCGTCACGACCGGATCCGGGTGCACGGCGCGCGCGTCAACAACCTCAAGGACGTCGACGTCGAGATCCCCAAGCACCGGCTGACGGTCTTCACCGGCGTCTCCGGATCCGGCAAGAGCTCCCTGGTGTTCGGCACGATCGCCGCCGAGTCACGGCGACTGGTCGACGAGACGTACAGCGCCTTCGTCCAGGGCTTCATGCCAACGCCTCCCCGCCCCGACGTCGACCTCCTCGAAGGCCTGACCACCGCGATCGTCGTCGACCAGCGGCGCCTGGGCTCCGACCCCCGCTCCACCGTCGGCACGGTCACCGACGCCAACGCCATGCTGCGCGTGCTCTTCAGCCGGCTCGGCACCCCCCACGTCGGCCCGCCCAGTGCCTTCGCCTTCAACGTCCCGCGCCGCACGGCGAGCGGCGCCATGAACGTCGACAAGGCCGGCGGCAAGCGGATCGTCGTCCGCAAGGCCGTCTACCACGGCGGGATGTGCCCCCGCTGCGAAGGCCGCGGCACCGTCTCCGACATCGATCTCGCCCAGCTGTACGACGACACGCGCGCCATCGGCGACGGGGCGTTCACCATCCCCGGCTGGCGGCAGGACAGCTTCTGGACCACCCGCGTCTACGCCGAGTCCGGCGTCCTCGACCCGCGCAAGCCCATCCGCGACTTCTCCGAGCGGGAGATGCGCGAGTTCCTCCACGGCGAGCCCCGCAAGGTGAAGGTCGACGGGGTCAACCTCACCTACGAGGGCCTCCTCCCGAAGCTCCGGAAGTCGATGCTGTCCAAGGACCGGGAGTCGCTCCAGCCGCACATCCGGGCCTTCGTCGACCGGGCCGTCGCCTTCACCACCTGCCCCGACTGCGCGGGCACCCGGCTCTCCGCCGAGGCCAGGTCCTCGAAGATCCACGGGATCTCGATGGCCGACGCCTGCGCGATGGAGATCAGGGACCTCGCCACCTGGGTGCGCGGCCTCGACGACCCCTCGGTCACGCCGCTGCTCGCCTCCCTGCTCCACACACTGGAGTCGATCGTGGAGATCGGACTCGGCTACCTCTCCCTGGAGCGGCCCGTCGGCACCCTGTCCGGCGGCGAGGGCCAGCGCGTCAAGATGATCCGTCATCTCGGCTCCGCGCTCACCGACACCACGTACGTCTTCGACGAGCCGACCACCGGCCTCCACCCGCACGACATCGCCGGCATGAACGAACTGCTGCTCCGGCTGCGCGACAAGGGCAACACCGTCCTCGTCGTCGAGCACAAGCCGGAGGCCATCGCCCTCGCCGACCACGTCGTCGACCTCGGCCCGGGCGCCGGCGCCGACGGCGGCCGGGTGCTGTACGAGGGCACCCTCGACGGACTCCGCGCGAGCGGCACCCCCACCGGCCGCTGCCTCGGCAACCGGATCCGCCCGAAGGCGACCGTACGCGAGCCCACGGGGTACCTGGAGATCCGCGGCGCCGCCACACACAACCTCCAGGACGTCGACGTCGACCTTCCGCTCGGCGTACTCTGCGTCGTCACCGGCGTCGCCGGCTCCGGCAAGAGCTCCCTCGTCCACGGTTCGGTGGCGCGCCGGGACGGCGTGGTGGCCGTCGACCAGTCGCCGATCAAGGGCTCCCGGCGCAGCAACCCCGCCACGTACACCGGCCTCCTCGACCCGATCCGTACGGCCTTCGCCAAGGCCAACGGCGTGCGGCCGGGGCTCTTCAGCGCCAACTCCGAGGGCGCCTGCCCCACCTGCAACGGTGCCGGCGTCCTCCACACCGACCTCGCGATGATGGCCCAGACCGCCACCACCTGCGAGGACTGCGAGGGGCGGCGCTTCGACAACTCCGTCCTGGAGCACCTCTTCGGCGGCCTCGACATCAGCGAGGTGCTCGCGATGCCGGTCCACCAGGCCCTGGAGTTCTTCGGCGCGGGCGACACCCGCGTCCCCGCCGCCCACCGTGTCCTGCGGCGCCTCTCCGACGTCGGCCTCGACCACCTCTCCCTCGGCCGGCCGCTCACCACCCTCTCCGGCGGTGAGCGCCAGCGGCTGAAGCTCGCCACGCACCTGGGCGAGAAGGGCGGGGTGATCGTCCTGGACGAGCCGACCTCCGGACTCCACCTCGCCGACGTGGAACGGCTGCTCCGGCTCTTCGACCGGCTCGTGGACGCGGGAAGGTCCGTCATCGTCGTCGAGCACCACCAGGCCGTGATGGCACACGCCGACTGGATCGTCGACGTCGGCCCCGGCGCCGGCCAGGACGGCGGCCGGATCGTCTTCGAAGGCACCCCGGCCGAGCTGATCGCCGGCCGCCCCACACTCACCGGTGAACACCTGGCGGCCTACGTCGGCCGTTCACCCGTCGAACCGGCCATCTGAAAGACGCCCCATCGCACGGCACCTCATCTCCTCACCGCAAAGGGCACAGGAACATGTCTCGACCGTGGAACTCCGACTGCGACGTGATCTCATGAGAATCCTCGTCACCGGCGGCGCCGGATTCATCGGCTCCCACTATGTACGGACCATGCTCGACGGGGGATACCCGGGATACGAGGACGCGCACGTCACCGTCCTCGACGCACTCACCTACGCCGGCAACCGGGAGAACCTCCCCGCCGCGCACCCGCGGCTCACCTTCGTCCGGGGCGACATCCTCGACCGCGCCCTGCTCCACAGCGTGCTCGAAGGCCAGGACGCGGTGGTCCACTTCGCGGCCGAGAGCCACGTCGACCGGTCCATCGAGAGCGGTGCCGCGTTCGTCCGCACGAACGTGGAGGGCACCCAGGCTGTCATGGAGGCCGCCCTCGCGGTCGGCGTCGGGCGGGTCGTGCACATCTCCACGGACGAGGTGTACGGCTCCATCGACGAGGGTTTCTGGACCGAGGAGTCCCCGCTCCTCCCCAACTCCCCGTACGCGGCCTCCAAGGCCTCCTCCGACCTCATCGCGCTCGCCTACTTCCGCACCCACCGGCTGAACGTCTCGGTCACCCGCTGCTCCAACAACTACGGGCCGTACCAGCACCCCGAGAAGTTCATCCCGCTCGCGGTCACCAACCTTCTCGAAGGCCGTCGTATCCCCGTGTACGGGGACGGGCAGCAGATCCGCGAGTGGCTGCACGTCGACGACCACTGCCGTGCCGTGCAGCGCGTCCTGACCGGCGGCCGGGCCGGCGAGGCGTACAACATAGGCTCCGGATCGGCCGTGCCGAACCTGACGCTCGCCCACCGGCTCGTCGAGCTCTGCGGGGTGGACGTCGACATGATCGACCATGTCACCGACCGCAAGGGACACGACCGCCGCTACGCCCTCGACCAGTCCAAGATCGAGAAGGAGCTCGGCCACCGGCCCCTCACCTCCTTCGACCGCGGCCTCGCCGAGACCGTCGCCTGGTACCGGGACAACCCGCGGTGGTGGAAGCCGGTCAAGGAGAGCGGGGGCCGGGCATGAGTCCCCGGACCCGACTCGTCCCGCGCTCGCGTGCCGGGACCACCGAGCGGCTCGCCCGCTCGGCCGCGACGACGCGGGGCGCCCACCGCACGACCGCCGAGATCCTGGAGTGGCTCGACTTCCACCGGGTCACCTGCGGCACCGAGATCCGGCGGATCCCCTTCGCCGGGCTCGACAACTGGTCCTTCGCGCCGGACACCGGCAACCTGCGCCACAGCAGCGGAGCGTTCTTCACCGTCGAGGGCCTGCGCGTCGACCGGCCCGACGGCTCATGGCAGCAGCCGGTCATCGTCCAGCCGGAGATCGGCATCCTCGGCATCCTGGCCCAGGAGTTCGACGGGGTCCTCCACTTCCTCATGCAGGCCAAGATGGAGCCCGGCAACCCCAATCTGGTGCAGCTCTCGCCCACCGTGCAGGCCACCCGCAGCAACTACACCAAGGCCCACGGCGGCGCGGCCGTGAAGTACCTGGAGCACTTCCTGGAGCCCGACCGGGACCGGGTCCTCACCGACGTCCTCCAGTCCGAGCACGGCGCCTGGTTCTACCGGAAGCGCAACCGGAACATGATCGTCGAGGTCGACGCCGGTACCGCCGTCCCCGTCCACGACGACTTCGCCTGGCTGACCCTCGGCCAGATCGTGGAGCTGCTCGCCCTGGACAACGTGGTGAACATGGACGCGCGCACCGTTCTCGCGAGCGCCCCCATGGCACCGGAGGAGGACGGCGCGCTGTCCTCCGACGGCGAGCTGCTCACCTGGTTCACCGGCGAGCGGGCCCGCCAGGACGTCCACGCCCGCCGTACGCCGCTGCGCGAGATCTCCGGCTGGCGGCGGACCACCCACTCCATCCACCGCGAGGACGACCGGTTCTTCCGGGTCGTGGCGGTCTCCGTGGAGGGCGCCGGCCGCGAGGTCCGCGGCTGGACCCAGCCGATCATCGAGCCGGTCGGTCCCGGTCTGGTCGCCTTCGCCTGCCGCGTGTTCGACGGCGTCCCGCACGTCCTCGCGCACGCGCGCGTGGAGGGCGGATTCCTCGACGCCGTGGAGCTCGCGCCGACCGTGCAGTGCGTGCCGTCGAACTACGCGCACCTGCCGGCCGGGCAGCGTCCGCCGTTCCTCGACGTAATCCTGGACGCCGCGCCCGAACGGATCCGCTACGCCACGGTCCACTCGGAGGAGGGCGGCCGGTTCCTCAACGCCGAGAGCCGCTATCTGCTCGTCGAGACCGACGAGGCGACGACGCCGGCCGAGGCACCGCCCGGCTTCCACTGGGTGACCCCGGGCCAGCTCAACTGGCTCGCCGGACACAGCCGTTACGTCAACGTGCAGGCGCGTACGCTGCTTGCGGTCCTCACCACCGCGGGCACGAAGGCGTTCTGATCCGACCCGAGAAGGGCCCCGGCGGTCGCGCCACGGCCCCGGCGGTCGCGCCACGGCCCCGGCGGTCGCGCCACGGCCCCGGCGCTCGCGCCACGGCCCCGGCG
>NZ_JBHUYJ010000055.1:0-51684 GCF_042668715.1 Streptomyces sp. NPDC057271 | reverse complement strand
GTCCGACAACCGCTCACCCGCAGGCACCCTGACCTGCCCCACCCTCGCCACACCACAACCAACGAGCGCAGGACATTTAAGTCACCGGCATTGCGGCTAGGCGTCGATCCGCGAGCGGTCGAGCGTCGCCGCGGAGCTGGTGATGAACTCCTTGCGGGGTGCCACGTCGTTGCCCATGAGCAGGTCGAAGACCTGCTCGGCCGAGTCCAGGTCGCCGATGTTGATACGGCGCAGGGTCCGGTGGCGCGGGTCCATCGTGGTCTCCGCCAGCTGGTCCGCGTCCATCTCGCCGAGGCCCTTGTAGCGCTGGATGGCGTCCTTGTAGCGGATGCCCTTGCGCTGGTACTCAAGCAGGGTCTGGCGCAGCTCGTTGTCCGAGTAGGTGTAGACGTACTTGTCCTGGCCCTTCTTGGGCTGGACGAGCTCGATGCGGTGCAGCGGCGGGACGGCGGCGAAGACCCGGCCCGCCTCGACCATCGGGCGCATGTAGCGCTGGAAGAGGGTCAGCAGCAGGCAGCGGATGTGCGCGCCGTCGACGTCGGCGTCGACGAGGAGCACGATCTTGCCGTAGCGGGCGGCGTCGATGTCGAAGGTGCGGCCCGAGCCGGCTCCTATGACCTGGATGATCGCTCCGCACTCGGCGTTCTTGAGCATGTCCGAGACGGAGGACTTCTGGACGTTGAGGATCTTGCCTCGGATCGGCAGGAGCGCCTGGAACTCGCTGTTGCGGGCGAGCTTGGCGGTGCCGAGCGCGGAGTCTCCCTCGACGATGAAGAGCTCGCTGCGCTCCACGTCGTCGCTGCGGCAGTCGGCGAGCTTGGCGGGGAGCGAGGAGGACTCCAGCGCGGTCTTCCTGCGCTGCGCCTCCTTGTGCTGGCGGGCCGCGATGCGCGTCCTGGCGGCCGCGACGGCCTTCTCCAGGACGGCGCGGGCCTGGGCCTTGGCATCGCGCTTGGTGGACGTCAGGAAGGCCTTCAGCTCCCGGGCGACCACGGTGGCGACGATCCGGCGGGCGGCCGAGGTGCCGAGCACCTCCTTGGTCTGCCCCTCGAACTGCGGCTCGGCGAGCCGGACCGTCACGACGGCCGTGAGGCCCTCCAGGGCGTCGTCCTTGACGATGTCGTCCTCGGCGACGCGCAGCATCTTGGCGGAGCGCAGGACCTCGTTGACCGTCTTGGTGATGGCCTGCTCGAAGCCGGAGACATGGGTGCCGCCCTTGGGGGTGGCGATGATGTTGACGAACGACTTGACCGTCGTGTCGTAGCCGGTGCCCCAGCGCAGGGCCACGTCGACGCCCAGCTCACGGGTGACCTCGGTGGGGGTCATGTGACCGCGGTCGTCGAGGACCGGGACGGTCTCCTTGAAGGTGCCCTGACCGGTCAGGCGCAGCACGTCGCAGACGGCCTTGTCCTGCGCGAGGAACTCGCAGAACTCGCTGATTCCGCCGTCGAAGCGGAACGTCTCCTCGCTCTTGCCCACGCCCTCCAGGTCCCGTTCGTCCCTGACCACGATGGTCAGGCCGGGCACCAGGAAGGCGGTCTGGCGTGCGCGCTGGTGGAGGTGGTCCAGGGAGAGCTTGGCGTCCTTGAGGAAGATCTGGCGGTCCGCCCAGTACCGCACGCGGGTACCGGTGCGGGCCTTGGGGACGCGCTTGCCCTTCAGCAGCCCGTTGCCCGGGTCGAAGGGGCTGTCGGGGCCCTGCTCGGTGAAGATGCCCGGGACACCGCGGCGGAAGCTGATCGCGTGGGTGGAGCTGTTCCGGTCCACCTCGACGTCGAGCCTGGCCGACAGCGCGTTCACCACGGAGGCGCCCACGCCGTGCAGACCGCCGGAGGCCGCGTACGAGCCGCCGCCGAACTTACCGCCGGCGTGCAGCTTGGTCATGACGACCTCGACGCCGGACAGCCCGGTCTTGGGCTCGACGTCGACCGGGATGCCCCGCCCGTTGTCGCGCACCTCGACGGAGCCGTCGTCGTGGAGGATCACGTCGATGTGGTCGCAGTAGCCGCCGAGAGCCTCGTCGACCGAGTTGTCGATGATCTCCCAGAGGCAGTGCATCAGGCCGCGGCTGTCGGTGGACCCGATGTACATACCAGGGCGCTTGCGGACCGCTTCGAGCCCTTCGAGTACGAGCAGGTGCCGCGCGGTGTAGTTGGAACCGTCACGGTCTGCGGTCAGCAGCGCACTGGACGGCACGGACGTTTCGGCGGTCACGCGGTTCGCTCCTCGCTGAATTTGAAAACTGGCCCGGTGGGGTAAGGCCCGGCGTCGGTCACCGGTCAGAGGGTACCGATGCCTGGTAGAGCCGTTGTCACGCCACCCTCCTGATTTCTCATGCTAGTGCAGAGTCGTATGGGTGTTCGATCCCTCGATGGGGTGACGTGAACATCACGTTCCCTTCCGCGCATGAACCATTTAGGCTCCGGGCACGTCCTCATGAACAACCGGCAACCCAGCCGGGAGGACGAAACCGAGACAAGCAATGCGAAATCCGTAGAGCGACGCAATACGGCTCATTCGCCGCCAACCGGCAGCAGCAGCCACCTCAGGAAGAAGTTTCGAGGAAAAGCCACGAGCGGGAACGTTTTCGGCCTGGTTGGATGTTGACCCTGGTACGACAGCTCGTCGAGCTAGAGAAGAGGCGACGTGACTACTGTTCTGACCCCCGCGAGCCCCCTGACGGCCGCTGACCGCTGCGACCGCTGCGGCGCCCAGGCGTACCTGCGCGTCGTCCTGACCAGCGGCGGTGACTTGCTCTTCTGCGCCCACCACGGTCGCAAGTTCGAGCCGGAACTCAAGAAGATCGCCGCGGAAATACAGGATGAGACGGACCGGCTCACCGACGTGCCGGCCAAGGCAGTAGACGAGGACCGCTGACGCCTCGCATTCACGACGAGCCATGGGCCGGTCGCTGACCGGACGACGGGCGGCCACCCCCGCGTTCAACGGGGGTGGCCGCCCGTTCTCGCGCCCGAGGCTCAGAGGTTCGCCGGCAGCACGGTCGAGACCCGCGTGTAGACGCCCGGATTCTCGGCCTGCCCACAGCCGCTGCCCCAGGACACCAGACCGATGAGCCGCCCATCGGCCACCAACGGCCCGCCACTGTCCCCCTGGCAGGCGTCCTTGCCGCCCTGCGGGTCGCCCGCGCACAGCATCGTGTCGGCGCGGTACACGGTCCCGAAGCCACCGGGGTAGGCCCGCTCGCACGCGGCGTCGGGCAGGACCTGGACATGCGCCGCACGCAGTCCGGAGGCGTAGGTCCCCTTGCCGGTGGTGTCCCCCCACCCGTACACGTCCGCGGCCGTCCCCGGCGCCTCGGCCGCGTCACCGACGCGGGCCGGCGTGATCACGTACGACTCGGGCAGCGGGCTCGCCAGCGTCAGTACGGCCAGGTCGTTGGCGTTGGCTGTCGGGTCGTAGTCCGGACTGATCCAGGTGCCGGTGACACGGACCTCCCGCCCGCCCGCGCCGCCGAGGGCGCTCCGGCCCGCGATGACCTTGAAGTCGGAAAGCTCCCAGGGCGCACCGCCCAGGACGTCCCTGCCCAGGCAGTGGGCCGCGGTCAGCACCCGCGTGGGCGCTACGACCGCTCCCCCGCAGAACTGACCCGCCCGCGTACCTCCGAACCGGTCACGGCTGGAGAGGGCGACCGCCCATGGCGCGTCCGCGATCTGGGCGGGCTGCCCGCCCACCACGACACTGTCGGCGGCCGCGGGAGCGGCGGCGGCGAACGGAGCGGCCGCCGTGGAGATCAGGCCCAGGACAGCGGTGACTGCTCGGGCGATGGGGCGACGCATAGAGCCTCCTGACTCTCCGATGATGTCGGTTAACCCAGCGTCGTGCAGAGACCCGCGCGATGCACCTCGCAAGGCCGAAGGGCCCGACTCCCTCTCGGGGAACCGGGCCCTTCGGCTCGTACGACCGCGGACTAGTCGAGGTAGTCGCGCAGCACCTGCGAACGGGACGGGTGGCGCAGCTTCGACATGGTCTTCGACTCGATCTGGCGGATGCGCTCACGCGTCACGCCGTAGACCTTGCCGATCTCGTCCAGCGTCTTCGGCTGACCGTCGGTGAGGCCGAAGCGCATGGAGACCACGCCCGCCTCACGCTCGGAGAGCGTGTCGAGGACGGAGTGCAGCTGCTCCTGGAGGAGCGTGAAGCTGACCGCGTCGGCCGGGACGACCGCCTCGGAGTCCTCGATGAGGTCACCGAACTCGCTGTCTCCGTCCTCACCCAGCGGGGTGTGAAGGGAGATCGGCTCGCGGCCGTACTTCTGGACCTCGATGACCTTCTCCGGGGTCATGTCGAGTTCCTTGGCCAGCTCCTCGGGGGTGGGCTCGCGGCCCAGGTCCTGGAGCATCTGGCGCTGCACGCGCGCCAGCTTGTTGATGACCTCGACCATGTGCACCGGGATACGGATGGTGCGGGCCTGGTCGGCCATGGCGCGGGTGATCGCCTGACGGATCCACCAGGTGGCGTACGTGGAGAACTTGTAGCCCTTGGTGTAGTCGAACTTCTCGACCGCGCGGATCAGACCCAGGTTGCCTTCCTGGATCAGGTCCAGGAAGAGCATGCCGCGGCCGGTGTAGCGCTTGGCCAGCGAGACCACCAGGCGGAGGTTGGCCTCCAGGAGGTGGTTCTTGGCGCGGCGGCCGTCCTCGGCGATGATCTCCAGCTCACGCTTGAGCTTGGGCGCCAGCTTGTCGGAGTTGGCAAGCTTGTCCTCGGCGAACAGACCGGCCTCGATGCGCTTGGCGAGCTCGACCTCCTGCTCGGCGTTGAGCAGCGGGACCTTGCCGATCTGCTTCAGGTAGTCCTTGACCGGGTCGGCGGTGGCACCGGCGACGGCGACCTGCTGCGCCGGAGCGTCGTCCTCGTCCTCGTCGGACAGGACGAAGCCCTTGTTCTCGCCCTCGGCCTCCTCGTCCTCACCCTTGCCGGGCGCGACGTCCTCGAGGAGCTCCTCGCCCTCGACGACCTCGTCGGCGTCCTTCTTGGAGGCCGTCTTCTTGGCCGTCGCCTTCTTGGCGGCCGCCTTCTTGGCCACCGTCTTCTTGGCCGCGGTCTTCTTCGCGGCCGCCTTCTTGGCCGGGGTTCCGGCCTCGTCGGCCGGGTCCGCGCCCTCTGCCGCCGGAGCCGCCGCGGCGGCCGAGACGGTCTTCGTCACGGTCGTCTTGGCGGTGACGGTCTTGGTGGCGGTGCGCTTGGCCGGGCTCTTCGCTGCGACGCTCTTGCGGGCGCGCTTCGGCGACTCCGCTGCACTGACCATCAGCGTCACACCCTCTTCCTCGAGGATCTGGTTGAGGCTGCGCAGAACATTCTTCCACTGGGTTGGCGGAATCTGGTCAGCCTCGAAGGCCCGACGCACGTCATCGCCGGCGATCTGCCCATCAGCCTTTCCCCGCTCGATGAGCGCCATCACAGACTCGGACTCGGCGATCTCCGGCGGGAGCGTACGGGATGTGCTGGCCGACACGAACAACCTCTCGGAACGATGGAAAACGGCTTCCGGCCCCGCCCATGATCGGGCCGGAGCCGACGACCGTCGACGGGGAATGTGCCGACGGCGCGGGCTGGACCGGGGAACTGCACAGCGCCTGACACGGCTGCTGTATTCCTTCCTCGGCTGTCACCTCTTAGGTCATCGCACGACTTCGAAGAGTGTTACGCCCAATCCGCGTGGCCCGAGTCACACCCCATGTACGACTAATCGGTCAGAACGGGTGTTCGTGCCACATTCGCGCCGCCGGAACCCCCGCGGCCCCGGGGACACGTCATGATCCCCGGGTTCCGCGCGGGTCCGGCGACACGCGATGCGCGCACTCCGCCCGCCCGGCCACGGCCGGGGTCAGTGCTCGCGCGGAGCGGGCACGACGCGCTCCACCTCCGGGTGGACCGTGAGCAGCTGCCGCATGGCCGCCTCGGCTCCCTGGGCGTCGCCGGCCGCGAGGCAGTCGACGATACGCGCGTGGTGCGCCAGGCAGGGCTCACCAGGGCGGTCACAGCCGGTGGCGGGGCCGCCGGAGACCTGCAGGGCGGCGGCGACGATGCCGGAGAGGTGCTCCAGCATGCGGTTGCCGGCGAGCTGGATCAGCAGGGAGTGGAACTCGGCGTCGGCCCGGGTGAAGGTGATGCCGTCACCCTGGGCATAGGCGTGGCCCATGATCTCGACCATGTCGGAGAGTCGCTGCTGGACGTCCTCACGGCCGTGACCTGCGGCAAGCCGCGCGGCGAGGGGCTCGATCGTCCAGCGCAGCTCGTTCAGCTCGCGGCGCTGGTCGTCGCGTTGTGGCCCGAAGGCGCGCCACTCGATGATGTCCGGGTCGAGCAGATTCCAGTCACTGACGGGCCTGACCCGGGTGCCGACGTTGGGACGGGCGCTGACCAGGCCCTTGGCCTCGAGCACGCGCAGCGACTCGCGCACGACGGTGCGGGAGACCTCGAAGCGCTGGCCGATCTCCTCCGGGACGAGCGGGCGGTCGGCACCGAGGTCACCGGAGACGATCATCTGCCCCAGCTGCTGGACGAGCTGGCCGTGCAGCCCTCGGCCGCGGCTGCCGGCGCTACGACGCCCGACCCGGCCGAGGTCCGTCTCCACCCCCTCCCAGGAGGGCGGACCCACGCGCCCAGCAACGGGCGCCTCCGCGTACGGGTAGCGATCGAGGTCGCCCGGGGCGCCGAGGCCGGAGTCGACGGGGCGGGCGGCGGTCATCATGGTGTGCGCAAGGGTACTCACGCATCCTTTGTCGGCGTTGCCCCGGTGACCCTTGAGGTCTTTGGTGAAAAGCACACGAAAGGGTGATCGGCACTCGCTACACAATTGACGATTTATCGGACATAGATGGGCATTTTCAAGAGAGTTGCCGGGGAAGCGAAAGCTTCCGATCTTGGTGTGATCACCAACGCGCTCTGCGATGAAGGCCGGTGATCAGATACGCGCAGAGCAGAGCGGTCAACGCGAGTGCCAACGCCACCCCTACGGGCTGGGCCACCACGCGCAGCGCACCCAGCAGCCAGCGGTCGGCCGCCACCGGCCACTGCACGCTGGCGAATTCCCGCAGCCGGCCGGGGAGTCCGGCGATCGACCGGCCCGCCGGTGCCCAGCTGACCAGCCGCAGCAGTGGAGCAACGACGACGGGCACCGAGAGCACGGCTGCCACTCCCGCCGTGGCGACCCGGAAGACGCCCGCCCCCAGCACCCCCGCCCAGGCGCAGCCGACGATCAACCCCAGCCAACTCGCACAGAGGGTCGGCCAGTTTTCGGGTACGGGAACCAATTCTCCGCCGTAGACGAGGCGGAGCGCCTCCAGATCGGCCACCACGACGAGCACGGCGAGGACCACGGCAACGGCGGCCGCGACCGTCAGCTTGGCGAGCAGCAGCCCGAGCCTGCGCGGCACGACACCGCGTCCCGTGGTGAGTGCCGGGTAGCGGTACTCGTCGCCGAACGAGAAGGCGCCGAGCAGTCCGGCGCCCAGTGCGGCGGGTGGCAGCGGTGAGAGCTCGGGCCATCCGGCCAGCACCGTGGGCAGAGGTGTCCGGCCGCTGCGCGCGAGAAGTACCGAGATCACCACCGAGGCGACGAGGACGGCCGCCGCGACGAGCGGAGTCGCCGGTACGCCGGCCAGCCTGCGGATCTCGTACCGCAGCGGCCTCAGTGGCGAACGCGCCGGCCGCCGGGCCCTCGACGTTCCGGGCCCGGAGGAGGCCCCGGTTCGGCGTTCTTCGGGCTCGGCCGGACCTGAGGGATCCCGCGGGCCCAGCGGGCCGGTGTCGCCCACCTCGTCGGCCAGCTGGTGGATGAGGACTCCGTGCCGGAAGGCTGTCTCGCCGATCGCGGCGCAGTCACTGCCGTACACGGAGAGACGGTTTCCCCGTTCGGCGATCACTTCGACGGTACGGCGGGCCGCGCGCGCCTCCTGGGTGACCGCGGCGGCGAGCCGCGCCGCGTGGGGCGTCCGCACGGCCACACGTGGGCGCAGCCGGGTACGGGCGAAGGCGGCCGCGTCCTGTGCCGCGACGAGCCGGCCCTTGTCGAGCGTGACGACACGGTCGGCGTTGCGGGCCGCGTCCTTGGGATTCGTGGTGGTGTAGAGGACGGTGCCGCCGTCGGTGGCATGAGCGCGCAGGAGTTGGTGCAGCCACGCCTGCTCGCGGGCGGAGAGTCCGGCACCCGGCTCGTCGAGCAACAGCGTGTGCGGGTCGCCCAACAGGGCCGAGGCGAGGCCGAGTCGGCGGTCCATGCCACGGGCCAGCCTGCCGATGCGCTGGTCATGGAGGCCTGCGAGCCCTACGAACTCGAGCATGTCGTCGGCCCTGGTCGCCGGGACCCCGGCTGCGGCGCACAGCATCCGCAGCTGGCTGCGCAGGGTCCGCGAGGGGTGTCCGGGAACGTCGCCGAAGAGCACTCCGACCTCGCCCGCGGGGTGCGCGATGCGCTGCAGTGGGCGGCCGCGGAAGTAGGTGACGCCCCGGCCCGGCTCGAGTTCGAGCATCAGCCGCAGGGTCGTGGTCTTGCCGGATCCGGCGGGGCCGAGAAGGGCGGTGACCTGGCCCGGGGGGGCGTCGAAGGTGAGATCGTCCACGGCGGGCGGGAGGTCACGGCGGGGGCTGCTGGTGAGTCCGATGGCCTGGAGCATCGCTTCTCTCGCGGTAGGTGAGACCGCTCCGCGGCAGGGCGGCTACCCAAGCAAGATAACGCCACATTTCAGACTTTTAGTGCATGGTTGGACCCCGGGGGCGCCGGAGATCGGAACGGATCGACGCGGTCAGACTTCTGGACGGAGCATGGGCGGATTGAGCAGTGTCGCCCCACCGGCGCGGAACAGCTGTGCGGGCCGCCCTCCCTGACGGGTCGTGGTCCCGCCGGCCGGAACCAGGAACCCCGGTGTGCCGGTCACCTTCCGATGGAAGTTGCGCGGGTCGAGCGCCACACCCCACACCGCCTCGTAGACCCTGCGGAGCTCGCCGACCGTGAACTCCGGCGGACAGAACGCCGTTGCCAGTGAGGAGTACTCGATCTTCGAACGGGCTCGTTCGACACCGTCGGCGAGGATTCGCGCGTGGTCAAAGGCGAGCGGCTCGGCCTGCTCATCGCTCTCGGTCGAACCGTCCTTGCCGAGCACTTCCTCCACCGGCGCCCAGCGGGCACTGTTCGCGTCGCCGCCGGCGCGCGGGGCCGGCAGATCCGGGGCGAGCGCCAGATGAGCCACGCTGACCACCCGCATCCGGGGGTCACGCTGCGGGTCGCCGTAGGTGGCCAGCTGCTCCAGGTGGGCACCGTTGCCGGGCATGGGTGCCGGGGTGCCCGGGTCGTGGACGCAGAGCCCGGTCTCCTCCACCAGCTCACGCGCGGCGGCCGCGCCGAGGTCCTCGTCGGCCTTGACGAAGCCGCCGGGCAGCGCCCACCTGCCCTGGAACGGCGCTTCCCCCCGTCGTACCACCAGCGCACACAGGGCGTGGCGCCGCACGGTGAGCACGACCAGGTCCACGGTGACGGCGAAGGGCGGAAAAGCCGACGGGTCGTAGGGAGGCATGTCGTGATCATAGTCGTCTTCCTGACGATAAACACGCCCCTGCCGTGCATCGACGACGACTTCTTCGCGCTTCCCAGCAACGTCCCTCACCGTGTCGAGCGACATCCGATCAGACCCCCAGCTGGAGGCCGTCGGCGGCCTCCTCGACCATGCCGAGGCCGAGCCGGCTCACCCGTGCGGAAAACGGCTCACCGGCGACCCGGATGCCCGACAGCTGGACCGCGCCGAGCGGAGCCGACCGGACGGGGTGGAGGGCGACCGTGCCCCCCGGAGCGTCGGGCCGGATCCCCACGAGGGCCGTCATGAGGTGGACGGCGCCGGCGGCGGCGACCGCGGCCGGCCGACAGGCCGCCGGATGCGGAACCGGGACCGCACCTGCCGCCCGCACGCTTCCCGCGTACATCTCGGGCAGCCGGTAGCCGAACGCCTCCGCCGCGTCGAGGGTGCCCTTCAGCAACGACGCCGCCTCCCTCTCGTATCCCTCCGCTGCGAGACCCGCCACCGCCACCACCGTCTCGTGGACCCTGACCGCGCCCGCCCGGTGACCGAACGGGTTGTGGCCCGGCTCTTTGGTGCCGAGGCTGCGCAGTCCCCAGCCGGAGTCCAGCGCGGGGGTGCCCAGCATTCGGGCCAGCTGGTCGGTCGCGGATCTGTCCAGCAGGCCGGGCGCGTACCGGCCGCCACCAAGAAGCCCGGTGTCGAGGAGGTGCGATGCCCAGCCGCCGAGCTGTGTCCACGGCCGACCGCCCGGTGCCAGGGCCGCGGCGGGCCTGCCCCCTGACCGGTCGTCGATCCAGAACTCCGCCCGGAACCGCTCGCGCAGCGTGCGGGCCCAGTCCCGCCAGCCGTCTCCCCCGGGTCGGCCGCAGGCGTCGAGCAGGTCTGCGCCGAGCACGGCCGCGCGGTGGGCGTGCGCCTGCGTCTCGGCCCGCCAGGGCCCGGCGGGCCCCGGGTCCGGGACGAACCCGTGTGGGTCGGCCGCGGTACGGAGCCAGAGGAGGCACCTCTCCGCCGCGGGAAGGAGTTCCGCGAGGTCCTGCTCGGGCAGGCCCCAGCGCCTGGCCTCCGCGAGGACCGTGGGGAAGGCGAGGGTCGCCTCGATTCCCGTGCAGCGAGGCGGGAGGAAGGGGCCCGCGTCTCTGAGCGGGCCTGGAATGCGTCCGGCCGCCGGCCCCGGTCCGTCGAGCTGGATGCGGGCGATGGCCCGGAGCGTCGTGACGGCGAGCCGAGTGCCGAGCGGAAGCGCCATTCGCGCGGCCCAGAGCCCCTCGGCGGTGACGGGTCCGCACCGCCAGGGCACTCCGGCGGCGAGATGGACGTCGGCCGGGTGTTCCTGGTCGCGCTGGAGCAGCGCCCGCAGGTCGTCGACGGCGACACGCAGCAGCTCGCCGACCCGAGGGTCGTCCCCTTCCGCGCTGGCCTCCGCGACACCGATGCCACCGGGACGGCCGGTACCCGGCCCGGTGGGACCGGGAAGTCCGTGGGGGCGGTCGCCCCGCACTCTGAGTTCGATGGTCCGGGCGGATCCGGGAGCGAGGTCGACCTCCCAGCGCAGCAGCCCCGCAGCCGCCAGTGCGTCGGTCGGCGGCGGGTCGGTGCTGACGGACGCGCACCGGCCGTCCTCCGCGGTCCAGCGCATCCCCGTGCCGTGGACGCTCGCGGCGATCTCGGCTCCCGCCCTCCCGGCCGCGACGGCGCCCAGATCCGCGAGATCCGTCCCCAGAGAGATTTCCACCGGGAGCCTGAGTGGCCTGCCGGCGAAGCTGCGCAGTGTGATCCGCTCGGTTCCGTCGGCGCTCCGCGAGCGCTCGACGGTGAGCCCGGGGTCGGGCCCGGAGTCTCCCGCCATACGGACCACGGAGAGGAATACAGCACGGTCCGCCGCGTCCTGGCGGCCCGCGAGGGCGAGGGGCTCGCGGCCGGCCACCCGCAGCACGCAGCGGGAGAGGAGGCGGCGCCCGGAGGCGTAGACCCCTTCGAGACCGTGTCCGGTGAGCTGTCCGTTCTTGGAGGAGACGGCGACGGCGGGCAGGGCGACGCAGAGGAGCGCGTCGTGCACCGACGGAAGCTCCGGCGGCCGTACGGCTCCAGGGGGCTTGGGGCCGGTGGCGGGTGCGTGCCCGGCCGGGAGTCCGGGGGCCGGGGCGGGACGGGTGGCCATGGGTGGTGTGCGGTGCTCTCTGTGCGATCCGGACTACCGATGAGGGTTCGGCGGCACGGGTCGTCGGGCTCCGCCACTGACGTGAACGCCGCTGTGGGCTGCCGGGTCACGGGCGTCATCGCTCCCTCCTCGTCCCGCGCTGCCCGCCGCGCCGCGCCGCCGCATCCCGCGGCGGCCTGGGCGCGATCTTGCCGGGCCGGGTGCCGGCACCCGTCCGGCCCTGCCTGACGGCCTTGGCCGACTTGGCCACCTGCACCGGCTTGGCTCGCTTGGCTGCCCTGTCCACCCGTTCCGCCCCGCCCGCCGGCGGGCGGGTGTCCTGGGAGCCGATCGGCCGGGCCTCGGCGCGGGCCTCCACAGCAGTGGCCGCCCTCGATTCCCGTTCGTGCCTCAGGCAGCTGCGCAGCGACTCGGGGTCGAGCCCCTCGTTGCAGGCCTGGTGCAGCAGGCGGGCGAAGACGTATTCGGGGTCGGCTTCCAGCGCGAGGCCCAGTGCGGCGCGGGCCGCCGGTTCGTCCCCGGTGGACCAGGCCACCCAGCCGGCGAGGGTGAGCGGGGCCGCGGCGTGCTCGTCGAAGGGGGCGACGCAGCGCCGGGCCAGCGCGCGCCACAGGCGCAGGGCGGCGGCGCCCTCGCGGCCTTCCATCCACTCGGCGGCCTGGTCCCGCGTGTCCCGGTCCTGAAGGCCGAGAATCAGGGTGGCGGCCTCGTCGGCCCCGATCGACGCGTCGTCCGCCGCGTCCTGCTCGGCCGTCCCGTCGCGGCCCCCCGGGATCGTCACGGGCGTGCTCGCCGTGGCGCCGGCCGGGTCGGACGGGATGTCGAAGCGCCGGAGCATGTCCCGGGCGAGCTTGAGCGTCGTCTCCCTGACCTCGGCCCGCCCGACGCCTGGCGGGCCATCGAAGATCTTGGGGACGATCAGGGTCGAGCCCTCGTTCAGCGCCTTGCGCTGCTGCTCCTCGTCGGGCCACGAAGGACGCGGCTTGAGTCGTGCCTCCATGTCCCGCAGGGATCCGCGGACCTGGATTCCGGCGTAGGCGGCCGAGGCCGCCATGACCGACGTTCCGGTGAGCGCCATGGGCGTGCCGTCGGCCGGGCAGCAGCGGCTGTCGGGGCAGCAGTAGGAGAAGTACAGGCCGTCGGAGATGCAGAGGGCTTCGTAGACGGGAATGTCGAGTGCGCCGCAGGCGGTGCGCAGGCGCTGCGCGAAGGGGCGCAGCCGCTCCATCACATGGCGGCCCGTCTCGCCCGGTGGGGGGTCCTGACAGAGGAAGACGACGATGCCGTCCGGGCGGGTGCCACGCCGGGCGCAGCCGTCGACGAGGCACTCCGCGAGCTGCTCCGCCGTCGAGTCCCATTCCCTCGACGATCGCGGGATGCCGAGCCTGACCCGGCCGCCGAATCGTCCGAGCTCGCCGTGGAGGGCCACGAGGACGACGGAGTCGCTGGGATGGAAGCCGAGCATGAAGGGCAGGGCGTCGGCCAGTTCGGCGGGGCCGCGCAGGGTGATCTGCTGCGCTTCGGTCGTTCCACGGAATTCGTGCGGGTTCGTGTTCATGGTCACGACGGTCTCGCGAGGTGAGCCGACTCCGAAAGCCCTGTGGATAACTCGGCGGGGAGGTCCTCACCAGGTTTTCCACAGGTTTCGAGGCTCGTTCGCGCATTGTCCGAGTCATCGGGTTGCATGGGGGGCATGACCAACGCAGAGCGCCTTCCCGACCGCGCGGCCCTCCGAGCCACCGCCGACGCCGTACTCGCCCGCCTTGTCGGCGATCCCACGGGCACGGCGAGACTGCGCGAGGACCAGTGGCGTGCCATCGAGGCGCTCGTCGCGGACAAGCGGCGTGCGCTGGTCGTCCAGCGGACCGGGTGGGGCAAGTCCGCGGTGTATTTCGTCGCGACGTCGCTGCTGCGCGAGTCCGGCAGCGGTCCCACCGTGATCGTCTCCCCGCTCCTGGCGCTGATGCGCAACCAGGTGGAGGCGGCTGCCCGTGCGGGCATCCGCGCCCGGACGATCAACTCGTCGAACACGGAGGAGTGGGAGACGGTCCAGGACGAGGTTGCGGCGGGCGAGGTCGACGTCCTGCTGGTCAGTCCGGAGCGGCTCAACAACCCCGGCTTCCGTGACGAGGCCCTTCCCCGGCTGGCCGCAGCCACGGGCCTGCTCGTGGTTGACGAGGCCCACTGCATCTCCGACTGGGGCCATGACTTCCGGCCCGACTACCGTCGTCTGCGAACGATGCTGGCCGAGCTGCCGGCAGGTGTTCCGGTGCTCGCCACCACGGCCACGGCCAACGCCCGGGTGACGGCCGACGTCGCCGAGCAGCTCGGTACCGGCGCGGGGACCGACGCGCTGGTGCTGCGTGGCCCGTTGGACCGGGAGAGCCTGAGCCTCGGTGTCGTCCGGCTGCCCGACGCCGCGCACCGGCTGGCCTGGCTGGCCGATCACCTCGACGAGCTGCCCGGTTCGGGGATCATCTACACGCTCACGGTGGCCGCCGCCGAAGAGGTCACCGCGTATCTGCGCCAGTGCGGCCATACGGTCTCCTCGTACACCGGCCGCACCGAGAACGCGGACCGGCAGCAGGCCGAGGAGGACCTGCTGGCCAATCGGGTCAAGGCCCTGGTGGCGACGTCGGCCCTGGGCATGGGGTTCGACAAGCCGGACCTGGGCTTCGTGGTGCACCTCGGTTCGCCGTCCTCTCCCATCGCGTACTACCAGCAGGTGGGCCGTGCCGGGCGTGGTGTGGAGCATGCCGAGGTGTTGTTGCTGCCGGGCAAGGAGGACGAGGCGATCTGGCAGTACTTCGCGTCGGTCGCCTTCCCGCCCGAGGAGCAGGTGCGCCGCACCCTCGACGTCCTGGCGCAGGCGGACCGTCCGCTGTCCCTCCCTGCCCTGGAGCCCCTGGTGGAGCTGAGGCGGACCCGGCTGGAGACGATGCTCAAGGTGCTCGACGTGGACGGTGCCGTACACCGGGTGAAGGGTGGCTGGACGAGTACGGGACGGCCCTGGGTGTACGACTCCGAGCGCTATGCCTGGGTGGCGCGGCAGCGTGCGGCCGAGCAGCAGGCCATGCGCGAGTACGCGGCGGGGACGGGCTGCCGGATGGAGTTCCTGCGCCGTCAGCTCGACGACGAGGAGGCCGCGCCGTGCGGCCGCTGCGACAACTGCGCGGGGTCCCGGTTCGACCCGAAGGTGAGCGACGCGGCGCTCGATGCCGCCAAGGGGGAGCTGGGCCGTCCCGGTGTGGAGGTGGAGCCGCGCAGGATGTGGCCGACCGGACTCGCTGCGGTGGGCGTCGACCTGAAGGGCCGTATCCCCGCGGGCGAGCAGTCGTTCGGCGGACGGGCGCTGGGCCGGCTCTCGGACATCGGCTGGGGAAACCGGCTGCGTCCGTTGCTGTCCGAGCGGGCGTCCGACGGTTCGGTTCCCGACGATGTCGTGCAGGCGGTGGTGCGGGTGCTCGCCGACTGGGCGAAGGGGCCTGGGGGTTGGGCGTCCGGGGCGCCGGACGCTCCGGCCCGGCCGGCCGGTGTGGTGACGGTGGCCTCGCGCAGCAGGCCGCAGCTGGTCGGCTCGCTGGGGCAGCGGATCGCGGAGATCGGCCGGATGCCTCTGCTGGGGGCGGTCGAGTACGCGCCGGAGGCCGAGGAGCTGCGGATCTCCCGGACCAACAGCGCTCAGCGGGTGGTCGGGCTGCACCAGGCGCTGATGGTGTCTCCCGCCCTGGCGGAGCGACTGGGCTCGGCCGGGGGCCCCGTGCTGCTTGTTGACGATCTGTCGGACAGTGGTTGGACGCTCGCCGTGGCGGCCCGTCTGCTGCGCCGGTCGGGTGCCGAGGGGGTGTACCCCCTGGTGTTGGCCGTCCAGGCGTGAAACGGGGAGTGAACAGTGGGCGTCTGGGCAGGGATATGAGTGTCATACCAACCCATTCCAGTCAGCGGTCTCAATTGCTCGTTGCCGCCTGCGCACAGGCCCGCAAGAATTGGGAGACCGCCCGGCATGGCCCCGTACGCGGTCCGGAAGGACTGTGCCGTGGTGCGCCCTCACTCGCCCCTGCCCGCCCAACGGGCGCGTATCCGAAGGGAGGACCGTGACCTTCGGATTCGCTCCGTCCGCAGCCACCTCGATCACCTCGTCCGAGTCCGCCAGCCGCCTCGCTCGGATACTGGAGCCCGCCGAGTGGGCGGCTGCCGGAATCCCGCTGCTGCGGAACCCTCGTGAGATCGTCGGCGGACTGCACACACGTCATCGGCCGACGCCCACGACGGCGGTCGTCGCGGTGCTCGACCACGAGGAACGCCTCATCGCCAGCGCGTCGTTCACGCGTCGCCCGGTCGTCGCGGACGGCTGGGAGTTCCGTAACGCGCTCCTGGCCCATCTGCGTCGCGTGATCCCGCACGACCTGCGTCGGCGTACGCCGGTGCGTACCGCCGTGCTGCTCTACTGCCGAGAGGGCGACGAGCGTTGGACGGAGGAGGACGGCGCCTGGATGTGGGGACTGCGGGACGCGTGCACGCTCCACGGACTGCGCTGCGGTGCGTACATCGCGCTCACCCGCGGTGGTTGGCAGGTGCTGGGCGAGGGACGCGGAGGGCGGCACCCGAGCCTGGGATCGCGTCCCGACGCGCTCGGCGACGCCGCCTCCGAGCGAGGCATCTTCGCACCGCGCACGGCCGGCGGTGCCGCCGAACCGCTGCGCCGGACCGCGGCCCGCTGAGACGGACGCCGGCACGCGGGACCACGGCCCGGCTGCCCGCGAGGGGCAGCCGGGTCAGGACCGCGGGAGGCTCTCCGGCTCAGACACCCGCGCCGAGCACGGCGTTGATGCGCTTCGGGTCGCCGCAGACGATGAGCAGCGCGGTCGCGCGTCCCATCGCCAGGGGCAGCGTCCAAGCGGCGACTTCGTCGCTCGAGCCGTTGACCGCCACGACGACGACGGGCCGTGCCGCGGCACGCTCCACGGCGGAGGCGTCGGCGAAGAACACGTCGTCGCCTGCGTCCTGCTGAGCCCAGTAGGCGGCCTCGCCGAAGGACAACTCGTGCGCAGCCCACGGGTGCTGCTCACCGGTGGTGAGCACGAGGATGTCGCCGGGGGCGCGCCCGCTTTCCAGGAGCAGATCGACGGCCTCTTCGGCGGCGTCGAGCGCGCCGTCGACCGGGGCCGGGATCAGCTGGATCTGCGGACCGGACCGCTGTTCGGAACGATTCTCCGTGCGGGACGACGGGGACTGCCCGGCACCGGGGTGCGGGCGCGGTACCGGTGGCGCGGGGCGAGCCGGTCCTGGACCGGGACGCCCGGGACGCGGCGAAGCCGCGGAACGCGGACCGGGTACGGGACGGGGGGTCGGCGCGGGGTGGCCTGCGGCCGTGCCGCGGGGACCCTGGGCACTCTCGTGAATCTGAGGCTCCTCGGGGATGAGAGGCATAGTGGATGTCTATCAAACGCCGGCGCGCGAAGCTCCGGCGGGTGGGCACAATCGTGCGACCCGGCTGTCGGCATGGGCCCTGCCGGGAAATTCAGAAGTCGAAGCCGAGTTGGCCCCCGCTTTCCAGTGCGACCGCCTCAGCGGAGATCCGGACCTTCTTGAGGTGGCTCCACTGGGGCAGCGCGTCGAGATACGCCCAGGAGAGACGGTGGTACGCCGTGGGCCCCAGCTCTCGCAGGGCGGCCTTGTGGACCGGCGAGGGGTAGCCCGCGTTGTCGCCGAAGCCGTACGCCACGCACTCCTGCGCCTCGGTCTCCAGCTCGGCCATCATCGCGTCGCGTCGCACCTTGGCGATGACCGAGGCAGCCGCCACGGCGACGCAGGACTGGTCGCCCTTGATCACCGTACGGACCTGCCAAGGGCTGCCGAGGTAGTCGTGCTTCCCGTCGAGGATCACCGCGTCGGGGCGTACGGGCAGGGCGTCAAGCGCGCGCACGGCGGCCAGCCGGAGCGCGGCGGTCATGCCGAGTTCGTCGATCTCCTCGGGGGAGGCGTCGCCGAGGGCGTAGGCGGTGACCCATTTCTCCAGCTCAGCGGCGAGGGCGGTACGACGCTTGGGCGTGAGCAGCTTGGAGTCCGTGAGTCCCTCGGGGGGTCGCCGCAAGCCGGTGACGGCCGCGCAGACCGTGACGGGACCGGCCCATGCTCCGCGTCCGACCTCATCGACCCCGGCGATGATCTTGGCGCCGGTGGTGGCTCGGAGCGAGCGCTCGACGGTGTGAGTGGGTGGTTCGTAGGGCATGGCGCCAGACACATTACGCCGATCGGCACAGCCCGCGATACCCGGATTCCCATCAGACGTCCGAAGCGGCCGGAAGAAGCCCTCGGCGGCCCCGTTCCGGCGTGTTCTGATCGATCATCGCGACGGCCCGGGCGTCCCCCTACCCCTTCCCATGGCGGAAAGGGGACAGGGGGTCTACGCACCCATGCGGACGGACGGTCACGGCCGGGTTCAGGGGGCGCCGTTCGAATCGCCGTGCCAGGCGCCTCCCGCATACGGGTCGTACTCGTCCTCCCTGCTCGGCACCCCGCACTCGGCCGGAGTCCGGTCGATCCCACGCTCCGCCAGGATCGAGCGCGCCCGCGCCTCCGACCAGCTGGTGGCGTACCAGCTGCCGTCGTCCTCACGCAGGCGCGCCTCGATGTCGAGGAGCGCACAGGAGCGCTGCGGCTCGGGAAGCCGGTCGAGCGCGGGTACGGCGTCGGCCGAGAGACCCGCGAGATAGGGAACGTCGATCTTCTCGGAGCTGCGGAACCGATCGACGTTCTGCTCGGCGACGATGGCGTCGGGCGAGGCCAGGCCGAAGAGGAGCATGCCCGCGGCGGCGCTCACGGCCACCGCCCGGGGCAGCAGGCGGGCGCCGAAGATCCCCGCAGCCATGATCAGCAGAATCACCAGACCCAGCCACATCTCCATGGCGGCCACCGAGATGCGCAGCCGCGTGAGCCCGTACGCGTCCACGTACAGGTCCATCCTGCGTAGTGCCGAGGCGACCACGACCAGGGTGAGGAGGCACAGGGTGCCGAGGACGGCGCGTACGAGCGTGCGGTCGCGCGGGTTTGCACGCGGCGCCCAGCGCAGGGCGAGGCCGATCACCACGAGGGTGAGCAGGGTCGCCATGAGGAGCTGCCAGAAGCCCTGCCGGGCGTACTCGGAGTAGGTCAGGTCGGTTTCGCGCAGGACCTTGTCGTATCCGCCGAAAAGGACGGCGAGTTGGACCGCGTTGAACGCCGCGAAGAGCAGGTTCAGTACGACGAGAGGCAGTGACCACTCCAGGCGTGCCCGTGCCGTGCCGGGGCGGACGGCCATCCGGTCCCAGCGCAGAGGTGCGGCGGCGGTACGGGCCACGGCGACGGCACCGAACAGCCCGAGCAGGAAGAACGAGAGCCGCCAGGGCGCCTGCTCCAGTGAGATGTCGGGGATGAGCGCGCCGAGCAGATCGGCGAAGGCGGCGTCGGCGCCGGCGAAAAGCGCGCCGAAGACGACGAGGAGGACGACGGCCACCGCGACGGTCCTTACGACCGGCCCCCACCGGCCGCGCGAGCCGTCGGCTCGGTCGCGCACCCCGCGCCAGACCCAGGCGGTGCCGGAGCCGAGGGAGTCGAAGAGCCCGACGGGTGAGAGCAGGACACTCGGCCAGCCCCGGCCACCGTGCAGGGCCAGGGCCGTCGCCCCGAGGGCGGAGACGATCGCGAGGAAGGTCGGCCAGCCGGCGTCCCGCAGCGCGGGTACGGCGAGGAGGGCGAGGCCGCCGATCGCCCAGACCAGCGTCCAGGGCCGCAGTCGGCGACCGGCCGCCCGAGCGGTGAAGCCGGCAGCGAGGACCGTCGGAGCAGCCACGATCATCAGGTTGAGCCCGAGCCCCTCGCCGAGGAGCAGCGCACTGAGCAGGGCGGTCGCCAGGACGGCCCAGAGCGTCGGAGCGGTCACCGGGGCCGGGGCGGCGGGGCGCAGTCGGTCGAGCCATGGCTCGACCGGAGGCACGGGTGGCGCCCAGGGGTGCGACGGCCTGCCGCCCGGCCCCCCGGCAGCCGCCACGGCCCGCACCTGCTGCGGCTGGGCCTGGCGCTGTGGCTGCGGCTGCGGCTGCGGCTGAACGGTCGGCACAGCGCCGGACGGCGTCGTACCCGCGGTGCTCTGCGGCTCAGAGGCAGGCTTCACCTCCGCTTTGTCCTGCGGTGGCGGTTCGGACGGTATGTGGGACACGGGACCCCCTCCCGACCCGGCCGCGTTCGGTGCCGTGGCGGCGGAGGGGAGCGGTCCGGGTGTCGCGTCGGCGCGCTCTCGTCATGATCAGCGCTGCGGAGTGGCCGACTCTAACGCCGCTCCGGCCCGACGGACCCGGCCGGGCGGCGCTGTGTCAGGACCGTGACACACGCCGGCCCGTTCCAGGGGTACGGGCCGACGTTCAGGATCATGTCGCCAGGGGCCCAAGGCCGGACCGGTACCGGGCCGGCCGGACCCCGGGGCGGGCAGGAGCATCGGATCAGGGACGGACGGTCGTCGGCAACCACTCCGGGAGTTCCTCGGTCCGCTCCAGCCAGGAAGCGGGCGGCGCGCCGGCCGTGTTGGAGGCAACGACACCGCCGGCGATCGCGCAGGTGGTGTCGACGTCCCCGCCGACCTGGGCGGTCGTCCAGAACACCTGCTCGTAGTCGCCCAGGGCCCGGGCCGCGGACCAGAGTGCGAACGGGACGGTGTCGTGGGCGCTGGTGCGGCGCCCACTGCCGAGCACCGCCGCGACGGTGGCGGCGTCACCGTAGTCGAGCATGTCGCGTGCGCGGCGCAAGCCCGCGCCGACGGCGCTGCGCGGCACGAGGGCGACGACTCCGTCCAGCAGGTCCGTGGGCTTGGGCGGACCCGCCGGATTCGCCACGAGCGCGGCGGCGGCCGCCACGGCCATCGCGCCGACGACGGCTTCCCGGTGCTGGTGCGTGGTGTACGCGGAGATCTCGGCCTGGTGGGTCGCCTGCTCCGGGTCGTCCGCGTACCAGGCGCCGAGCGGGGCGATCCGCATCGCGGCGCCGTTGCCCCAGGAGCCCTGTCCGTTGAAGAGCGCGGCGGCCAGTTCACGCCAGTCGCCGCCCTCCCGGATGAGCCGGAGCATCCGGTTGACCACGGGCCCGTAGCCCCGGTCGAAGTCGTGGTGCTCGGCGAACGAGTGAGCGAGCGCGTCCTGGTCGATCCGGTCGTGCTGGGCCAGCACGGCCAGGACCGAGCAGGCCATCTCGGTGTCGTCGGTCCACTGCCAGGTCCCCGACGGAAGTTCGCGTCGTTTGAGCAGCGGATAGTTGACGGGAACGAAGAACTGGGAGCCCAGGGCGTCTCCCACGGCCAGCCCTCGAAGGCTGGCCAGGGCGCGTTCGAAGCGCCGGTCGAGAGAGGAGTCAGCGGTCATCGCTGAACCACTCTATCCGGTGTGGCCGTACGGTTCCGGGGTACGCCAATGCTCGAACGGCCGGTCCAGGCTGTATCGGCCGTCCTCACCGAGCAGCAGCGTCCGCGTCTCGCCGTTGCCCGGATTGGACAGCGACTCGAACTCGGCGACGGACCAGTGGAACCAGCGCATGCAGAACAGCCTCATCGTCAGCCCGTGGGTGACCAGCAGGACGTTCGGGGGGTGGTCCGGCGCCTCGAAGCTGCGGTACAGGCTTTCCAGGAACGCGCCGACCCGGTCGTAGACGTCCGCTCCCGACTCGCCCTGCGCGAAGCGGTAGAAGAAGTGCCCGTACGCGTCGCGGTACGCCTTCTGGAGGCGTACGTCGTCCCTGTCCTGCCAGTTCCCCCAGTCCTGCTCCCTGAGCCGCGGCTCCTCCCTCACCCGGACCTGCCGGGGGTCGAGCCGGAACGCCCGGAACGTCTCGTGGGTGCGGCGGTACGGAGAGACGTACACGCTGACCTGCTCCTCCCCGAACAGCTCCCGTAGCCGCTCCCCCGTCTCCCGCGCCTGCCGAAGACCGGTGTCGGTGAGTCTGAGCGCGTGGTCGGGCTCCCGCTCGTACACCGTGTCGTCGGCGTTGCCTTCGGACTCTCCATGCCGTACGAGGACGATGCGCCGCGGTCGTGCCATGTCATGACCCTAGATGGCCGCCCCCGGGCGGGCTCGACCGGGGAGGCGTCCGGCGTCCATCCGGCGTATGGCTCCGGTGAACCGGCGGCGCACCTGCCGGTCGTGCGAGACCATGACCAGGGCTCCGGCCCACTGCCGAAGCGCCTCTTCCAGCTGCTCGACAAGGTCGAGGGCCAGGTGGTTGGCGGGCTCGTCGAGCAGCAGCAGGTCGACCGGCCGGGCCAGCAGGCGGGCGAGGGCGAGCCTGCGGCGCTGCCCAGCGGAGAGGCTTCCGACCGGCACGTGGAGGTCGCTCGGGCGGAACAGTCCGTACGAGAGGAGCAGTTCTCTCTGCTCGTCGTCCGTGAGCCCCAGCCCGCGGCCGAAGGAGGCGAGGACGCGCTCCGCGGGCCGGTGGGCCGGTATCTCCTGGGCGAGGAACCCGATCCGGCCGCTGCGTCGGACTTCCCCGCTGTCCGGCTCGATGAGCCCCGCCATGACGCGGAGCAGGGTGGACTTGCCTGCGCCGTTGCCGCCGTGGACCAGGAGCTTCTCCCCCGCCCGGACGGTCAGCCGATCCACGACCAGCCGGTCCGCGACACGCACCGAGGTCAGCGAGATCAGCTCCCCTTCGGCGCTTCCGGCGACCGGACGCGCGGCGAAGGAGAGCGGTCGCGGGGGCCTGGGGACCGGTTCGGCCCGGAGGCGGCGCAGTCGCTCCTGGGCGTTGCGGACCCGGCCGGAGACCGACGCCTGGACCCGGCCGCCGGCCCGGTCGTACGCCATCTTGTTGTTGTCCTTGATCGAGCCCCCCAGGGCCACGCCGTGGGCGGTGGTCGTCGCGTACGCCTCGAGCCGGGCCGTCTCCTCGTGCCATGCCTGGTACTCCTGCTCCCAACGCTGCCGGGCGGCCGCACGCTCGGCGCGGAAGCCGGCGTATCCGTTCCCGTACCGGACGACCGTGCGCCGGTCGGCGTCGACCTCCAGGACGGACGTGGCCACCCGTTCCAGGAAGACACGGTCGTGGGAGACGGCTACGACCGTGCCGCGGTGGGCGAGCAGTGCCTCCTCCAGCCAGTCCAGGGCCCGCTCGTCGAGATGGTTGGTCGGCTCGTCCAGCAGGAGTATTTCGGGCGCGGCGGCGACGCCGCAGGCGATGCCGAGCCGGGCCTGCTCGCCGCCCGACAGGCTGCCGAGCAGGCGCTCGCGTCCTACGGAGGCGAGGCCGAGACCCTGCATGGCCTTGTCCACGCGGGCGTCCGCTGCATAGCCGCCTCGCAGTTCGAAGGATGTGAGCAGCTCTCCGTAGGCGTCGAGTTCCTTCGCTCCGGCCGTGGCGAGCGTCGCCTCGCTCTCACGGAGCCGCCGTTCCATGGTCCGGAGTTCGGCCAGGGCGTCGTCGATCGCGTCGCCCACGGTGTGGTCGGGCGAGAGGTATGGGGTCTGCGCGAGCATGCCCGTGCCGCCCTCGACGAGGGTCGTGACCTCTCCCTCGTCGGGCGCTTCGAGACCCGCGAGCAGACGGAGAAGGGTGGATTTGCCCGCTCCGTTCTCCCCCACGATCCCGACCCGCTCACCGGGGCGCACGGTGAGCGAGATCCGGTCGAGCAGCAGGCGTTCGCCGCGGGACACGGTCACCTCATGCAGAGAGATCTGTGTGGGCAAGGGCGCCTCCGGCTTCGGTCGACAGGGAATGGCGGTCCCGTAAATGCAACGGAAGTGGCATTACGAAGACTATGGCACACTCGACTCCCTAACGCAACGGGAGTCGCAATTGAACGCGTCGACGGAAAGTGACGAGACACCCCCGCCCGGCAGTCGCCGCCCCGGCGGCCGCACCGCACGCACCCGGGCAGCCGTGCGCGACGCCGTCCTGGCAGGGCTGACCGAGCACGGTTATCCGGCCCTCACCGTCGAGTACGTGGCGGAGCGTTCCGGCGTGCACAAGACGACGCTCTACCGCCGCTGGGGCGGCCTCGAAGGGCTCCTCGCGGACGCCCTGGTGCTCGCCGGCGAGGACAGCTGGATGCCGCCGGACACCGGCAGCCTGGAGCACGACCTGCGGGCGCTGGCCCGCGAGGTGGTCGAGTCCTTCTCCGACCCCGCGGCGTCCGCGGCTCCCACCGCGTTCGTCGGCGCCGCCTTCCAGTCGGAGCGCGCCGCGGATGCGCTGCGCGCCTTCTACACGGAGCGCTTCACCCGCTGCGAGGCGGTCGTCGAACGGGCTCTGGCTCGCGGCGAAGCGCCGGAGGGCACGGACGCGGGCGCGGTCGTCCGAGCCGTCTCGGCGCCCCTGTTCCTGCGCCTGTTCGTCACCCGCGAGCCGGTCGACACGGCGCTGGCCGACCAGTCGGCCCGCGCGACGGCGGCCGCCGTCGCGGCGGGGGCCTACCTCACCCCGTCGGACCCCGCCGAACCAGCCGGCCTCGGCGGCCGGGCCGATCCCACCGAACCAACCGATCCCACCGAACCCGGTGGCCCGACCAGTCCGACCAGCCCCGCCAGCCCCACCGACCCCGTCCGTCCGAGCGGACGACATCCCGGCGAGGCGTGATCAGACCGTCCAGGACGGCTCGAGCTGCACCACGTCACCGCTGAGCGCCGCCACGTCGGCCTCCGTCTGGGCACGCAGTCCGAGCCGTTCGACCCGCTCCACCCGGTACTTGCCGTGCTCGGCTGCGGACCGCCACATCGACAGCACCACGAACTCGTTCCCCGGGGCCTCGCCGAACACCCCTCGCAGCATCCCCGGGGAGCCGGCCATCGCCGGGTTCCACACCTTCTCCTGCATCAGGGCGAAGTGCTCGACACGGCCCTCGTGCACCCTGCAGTGCGCCACCCTCGCCACATCGGCGTCCGCGAACTTCGGCTCGAAGCCGGTCTTCACATCGAAGCGGTGGTCGAAGAGCTTGACCTGGCTGTCCTTGAACGAGCCGGACTGCGTCGCCGCCAGCCGGTCGTGCGATCGCGCCATGAACGAGTCGTAGAACGCGCGGCTCTCCCAGAACGAGAAGACATGGGCGACACCGGGCCGCGCCCGGCTCCATCCACCGCCCTGGCCCCGGAACCCCGGCTCACCCAGCAAACCCGCCCATTTCCGCTGCCCCCGCTCGAACCCGCGACGGTCCACCACGGTGCAGCGAATCCACTTGACCAGCACGGCGCCATCGTACGGGGCATTCACCGTCCGCCACCCCGTTCTCGCGCGCAGCGCTCATGACACCATGAGCAACCGGTCCAAGACCATGGGCAGTTGACCGGGCCCGGGTTTATCAGTCGTACACAGAGAGGGGATTCACGATGAGCGGACTCAACAAGGGGGTCGGCAAGGTCGAGGTGACGCTCAAGTGGGACCCCAGTCCGATCGGCGCCGCGGCGCACGATCTCGACATCATCGCCGGGGTCTACACAGCGGACGATCCGTACGGCCCGCCCGCCTATCTGGTGCACTTCGACAACCGCTCCCCCGACGGCACGATCACGCTCAGCCGGGACAGCCGTACGGGCCAGGGCTTCGGCTACGACGAGGCGATGATCCTCGAACTGGACCGTCTCGCGCCGCGCTACGCGCGTGTGGTGGTGGGAGTCGCCATCCAGCAGGGCTCCGGCAAGCTGACGTTCGGCGCCATCGCCAACACCGGCGTACGGGTGCGCGAGGGCTACACCGAGCTCGCCGCCCATGGCTTCGAGGACGTCGCCGGAGCCACGGCGGCGACGATCGTGGAGTTCACCCGCCACGGACCGGACGGCTGGTCCTACCGGTCGATCCGCCGCGGCTTCGACGCGGACCCGCAGACTTTCGCGGCGACGATGGGCGCCAGGACCACCTGACCCATCCCCGGCGCGGACGCGTCAGGCACCTGGGAGGGGACCGGCCCGAGGCCGGTCTCCTCCGGCCGCCAGGGAGGCCCGTGGGTCGAGCTCCGGTACGACGGAGTGGACGGGCCACGTCGGCCTTTCATGACCGGCCGCCAGGCCCTCCCGCGCCGTGCGGCGCCATCGCGCACGGCCGAGCAGGGGCGAGCGTTGGCCTCCGCTCTGTTCCGCGCCGACGTCGCTCCGTGTGGGGAGACGGCGCTCCACCCGGACGAGGGGTGCGTCCGGCGCCAGGCCATCGGCCGCAGGGCATGGTCGAACAGCGTGGTCGGGGTTCCGGGCAGTCCGATCCCGGGCGTCCCGCTCACAGGCGGACGGACGACTCGATTCTGTCGATCACGCCCAGAACCCTGTCACCGGCCCCCCGTCCGGCACAGGCCCGACGAGGGCCTGGACCCGGCGGACGTCCCCTCGTCGGTCGCACCGAGCAGCAGCCGGGCAACCAGGTCCACGAGCGCCGAGGGCGGTGGCGCCGAAGAATCGGCACCACCGCCCTCACGCGGGAACCTCACCCGCGAGCCGGCCCCGTTGGGTCAGCTGCAGCCGCTGGTGGAGCCGCAGCCCTCGCAGATGTAGCAGGAGCCGGCCCGCTGCATTTTCGTACCGCAGGAGAAGCACAGCGGGGCGTCCGCGCTGATGCCCAGCTGCATCTCGACGAGCTCAGCCGAGGTGTGCGCCTGCTTCGGGGCCGGGACCTCCGCCTTCGGCGGGGTCGTGACGGCCTTCAGGGTCTCCGTCTGACGCGGGGCGGACTGGGCCAGGCCCTCGACGTCCATCTCGTCGTCGGCGGCCTCGTAGGAGCCCGTCTCCAGGTGGCGCTGACGCTCCTCGGCCGAGTGGATGCCGAGCGCGGAGCGGGTCTCGAAGGGCAGGAAGTCCAGCGCGAGACGGCGGAAGATGTAGTCGACGATCGACTGGGCCATCCGCACGTCCGGGTCGTCCGTCATGCCGGCCGGCTCGAAGCGCATGTTGGTGAACTTCGAGACGTACGTCTCCAGCGGGACGCCGTACTGCAGACCGACGGAGACGGCGATGGAGAACGCGTCCATCATTCCGGCGAGCGTCGAACCCTGCTTGGACATCTTCAGGAAGACCTCGCCGAGACCGTCGTCCGGGTAGGAGTTCGCGGTCATGTACCCCTCGGCGCCACCGACCGTGAAGGAGGTGGTGATCCCCGGGCGGCCCTTGGGCAGACGCTTACGGACCGGGCGGTACTCGACGACCTTCTCGACGGCCTCGCGGATCGTCGCCTCGGACTTCGCGGTGACCTCGGCCTTCTCCTCCTCCTTCTTCTTCGCGGAGAGGGGCTGGCCGACCTTGCAGTTGTCGCGGTAGATGGCGAGCGCCTTGACGCCCATCTTCCAGGCCTCGAAGTAGACCTCCTCGACGTCCTCGACCGTGGCCGTCTCCGGCAGGTTCACGGTCTTGGAGAGGGCGCCGGAGATCCACGGCTGGATGGCGGCCATCATGCGGACGTGGCCCATCGCGGAGATGGAACGCTCGCCCATGGCGCAGTCGAAGACCTCGTAGTGCTCGGTCTTCAGACCAGGGGCGCCGATCACATTGCCGTGCTCGGCGATGTGGGCGACGATCGCCTCGATCTGCTCCTCCTGGTAGCCCAGGCGGCGCAGGGCCTGCGGGACGGTGCCGTTGACGATCTGCATCGAGCCGCCGCCGACCAGCTTCTTGAACTTGACCAGGGCGAGGTCGGGCTCGAGGCCGGTGGTGTCGCAGGACATCGCGAGACCGATGGTGCCGGTCGGAGCGATGACCGACGCCTGCGCGTTGCGGAAGCCGTTCTTGGCGCCGAGGCGGAGCACGTCCTGCCAGGCCTCCGTGGCCGCTGCCCAGATCGGCGAGTCGAGGTCGTCCATGCGGACGGCCACGGTGTTGGCGTCGGAGTGCTGCTTCATGACGCGCTGGTGCGGCTCGGCGTTGCGGGCGTAGCCGTCGTACGGACCGACGACAGCGGCGAGCTCGGCGGAGCGCCTGTACGAGGTTCCGGTCATCAGCGAGGTGATGGCGCCGGCCAGGGCGCGGCCGCCGTCGGAGTCGTACGCGTGGCCGGTGGCCATGAGCAGGGCGCCGAGGTTCGCGTAGCCGATGCCCAGCTGACGGAAGGCGCGGGTGTTCTCGCCGATCTTTTGGGTGGGGAAGTCGGCGAAGCAGATGGAGATGTCCATCGCCGTGATGACCAGCTCGACGACCTTGGCGAAGCGCTCGGAGTCGAACGACTGGTTGCCCTTGCCGTCGTCCTTGAGGAACTTCATCAGGTTCAGCGAGGCGAGGTTGCAGGACGTGTTGTCCAGGTGCATGTACTCGCTGCACGGGTTCGAGCCGTTGATGCGGCCGGACTCGGGGCAGGTGTGCCAGTGGTTGATCGTGTCGTCGTACTGGATGCCCGGGTCGGCGCAGGCCCACGCGGCCTCGGCCATCTTGCGGAACAGTGCCTTGGCGTCGACCTTCTCGATGACCTCGCCGGTCATACGGGACGTCAGGCCGAAGGTGCCGCCCTCCTCGACCGCCTTCATGAACGTGTCGTTCACGCGGACCGAGTTGTTGGCGTTCTGGTACTGGACGGACGTGATGTCGTCGCCGCCCAGGTCCATGTCGAAGCCCGCGTCACGCAGGGCGCGGATCTTCTCCTCCTCCTTGACCTTGGTCTCGATGAAGTCCTCGATGTCGGGGTGGTCGACGTCGAGGATGACCATCTTGGCCGCGCGGCGGGTGGCGCCGCCCGACTTGATCGTTCCCGCGGAGGCGTCGGCGCCGCGCATGAAGGAGACCGGGCCGGAGGCGTTGCCACCGGAGGAGAGGAGCTCCTTGGAGGAGCGGATGCGGGAGAGGTTCAGGCCGGCGCCGGAGCCGCCCTTGAAGATCATGCCCTCTTCCTTGTACCAGTCGAGGATCGACTCCATGGAGTCGTCGACGGACAGGATGAAGCAGGCGGAGACCTGCTGCGGCTGGGGCGTGCCGACGTTGAACCAGACCGGCGAGTTGAAGCTGAAGATCTGGTGCAGGAGGGCGTACGCCAGCTCGTGCTCGAAGATCTCGGCGTCGGCGGGCGAGGCGAAGTAGCCGTACTCCTCGCCGGCCTTCGTGTAGGTCTTCACGATCCGGTCGATGAGCTGCTTCAGACCGGTCTCGCGCTGCGGGGTGCCGACGGCCCCGCGGAAGTACTTGCTGGTGACGATGTTGACCGCGTTCACCGACCAGAAGTCGGGGAACTCGACGCCACGCTGCTCGAAGTTGACCGAGCCGTCGCGCCAGTTGGTCATGACGACGTCACGACGCTCCCAGACCACCTCGTCGTACGGATGCACGCCGGGGGTGGTGTGGATGCGCTCGATGCGCAGGCCCTTGCTCGCCTTGGCTCCCTTGGCGCGGGAACCTCGTGCCGGACCGCTCGCCGTCTCTGTCATGCCGCCTCCCATATACGGGCAAAACACCCTGAAGTGCCCAGATGATTCCAGGGCACTGTCTTCCTGTCTGCTGTCACGAACGCCACTCGGGGCGCTTGCGACACGTCTCTTCGGCCGCGCACGGCCGGCCACTGCCGGACCGTCGGTCCGGCCGGCCGGTCAGTCGGCGGCGGTGGCGGGAACGGGGACCTCGGGGGTCACTCCGGTCCCGCAGTCCTCTGCGGGCTGCCGTCGCTCGCGGAGCTCCGCGACGGCGGCCTCGAAGTCGTCGAGGCTTTCGAAAGCCTTGTAAACGGATGCGAAGCGCAGGTACGCGACCAGGTCGAGTTCCTGCAACGGGCCGAGGATGGCCAGCCCCACGTCGTGGGTGGTCAGCTCGGCGCTTCCGGTGGCGCGCACCGCCTCCTCGACCCGCTGGCCGAGCTTGGCGAGGGCGTCCTCGGTCACGGGCCGCCCCTGGCACGCCTTGCGCACGCCGGAGATGACCTTGGTGCGACTGAAGGGTTCCGTGACGCCGGAGCGCTTGACCACCATGAGCGAGCACGTCTCCACCGTCGTGAAACGACGGGAGCAGTCGGGGCACTGGCGGCGGCGTCGGATCGACGTCCCGTCGTCGGTGGTGCGACTGTCGACGACACGGCTGTCGGGGTGCCTGCAGAAGGGGCAATGCATGGTTCCGACCCTCCCTCACGGCACGACTGAATAGCCTCGCCGAGCCCGTCAATGCCCCTCGAAGCGACCACCAGCATAGGCGATGCGGGCACCCCCGAGAGACGGGGGACCACAACTTCTAGGTGGCTGATGCAATCCAACCACTAGATCTGGGGTTGGGCCCGATTTCCGGCGCTTCGCGCGTGTCGCGCGGGCCTGGTGCGGAGGGCCGCCCACGAGGGTACGGGAAGCGCGCGGCTCCGCCGATTCGGGGGCCACGAGTGCGAGACTGGAGAGGCACCCCGCCCGCATCCGGGCCGACGCTGAACGGTACCGTAATGACCGAATTGCCACCGGCGCCCGGGCCTGCACATACACCCACCCGCGCACACACGTAAGGCAATCTGCGGTTTTTCACTCGAACGTGTGTTTGGCGCAACCTTTCGAAAGCCACTACCGTTGTGCCAGCGAGGGAGACCATTCGAGAGGGGCCGCCGACGTGACCACCACCGCAGACAGTGCCACCATCACTGCCCAGGACCGCTCCCAGGGCCGACTCGAGGCGGTGCATGCCATGAATGACGCAGCCATGAACGGGGACGGGGAGCCGGGTCGACCCGCGCGCTCGTTGCCCGGACGACCTCCAGGCATCAGGGCCGACAGCTCCGGCCTCACCGACCGGCAGCGCAGGGTGATCGAGGTCATCCGGGACTCGGTCCAGCGGCGAGGCTACCCGCCGTCGATGCGGGAGATCGGTCAGGCGGTGGGCCTGTCCAGCACCTCCTCCGTGGCACACCAGCTGATGGCGCTGGAGCGTAAGGGCTTCCTGCGCCGCGACCCGCACCGCCCCAGGGCGTACGAGGTCCGCGGATCCGACCAGCCGAGCACCCAGCCGACGGACACCACGGGCAAGCCCGCCGCCTCGTACGTGCCCCTCGTCGGCCGGATCGCCGCCGGCGGCCCGATCCTCGCCGAGGAGTCGGTCGAGGACGTCTTCCCGCTCCCCCGGCAGCTCGTCGGCGACGGTGAGCTCTTCGTCCTGAAGGTCGTCGGCGACTCCATGATCGAGGCCGCGATCTGTGACGGGGACTGGGTCACCGTCCGTCGGCAGCCGGTCGCGGAGAACGGCGACATCGTCGCCGCCATGCTCGACGGCGAAGCCACGGTCAAGCGCTTCAAGCGCGAGGACGGCCACGTCTGGCTGCTGCCGCACAACGCGGCGTACCAGCCGATCCCCGGCGACGAGGCCACCATCCTCGGCAAGGTCGTGGCGGTGCTGCGGCGGGTGTGACACCACCTCATCGGCTCTGACCGGGCCCCGGAACCCACTGCGCCGGTTCCGGGGCCCTGCTCTGTTCTCCTTCGGGCCTGTGCCGGCCGCCTGGGTACCGCGTGACAGCCGCGACCGAGGCCCGGCCTGTCGCCGACCGGGCCTCGGCCCGTCAGACCCCGGCTGCCTTCGAGGCGGCGTCGATCGCCGCCAGCGACTTTCGCACCTGGTTACGGTCTGTCGTGTACCAGAAGTCGGGCAGCGAAGCCTTCAGATAGCTGCCGTACCGAGCCGTGGCCAGCCGCGGATCGAGTACGGCGACGACGCCGCGGTCGCCGGTGGCCCGTACGAGACGCCCCGCGCCCTGGGCCATCAGCAGGGCCGCGTGGGTGGCGGCGACTGCCATGAAGCCATTGCCACCCGCGTCCTCGACCGCCTTCTGGCGGGCGCTCATCAGCGGGTCGTCGGGGCGCGGGAACGGGATCTTGTCCATCACGACCAGCTGGCAGCTGGCGCCCGGGACGTCCACCCCCTGCCAGAGGGAGAGCGTCCCGAACAGGCACGTCTGCGGATCCGCGGAGAAGTTCTTGATCAGCTCACCGAGCGTGTCCTCGCCCTGGAGCAGGATCGGGAACTCGGGGATCCGCGAGCGCAGCTCCTCGGCGGCAAGCTGCGCGGCGCGCATCGACGAGAACAGACCGAGCGTCCTTCCGCCCGCCGCCTGCATGAGCTCCGTGAGCTCGTCGAGCATGTCCGCACGGTCGCCGTCCCGCGCGGGGCGGGCCAAGTGCTTGGCGACGTAGAGGATGCCCTGCTTGGGGTAGTCGAACGGCGAGCCGACGTCGATGCCCTTCCACACCGGCATGTCGTCGCCCTGGGTTCCCTCGGGGGCCAGGCCCAGCGAGGCACCGACGCCGTTGAAGTCACCGCCCAGCTTCAGCGTCGCCGAGGTGAGGACGACGGACCGGTCCGCGAAGAGCTTCTCGCGCAAGAGGCCGGACACGGAGAGCGGGGCGACCCTCAGCGAGGCGCCGAAACGGTCGTGGCGTTCGTACCAGACGACGTCGTACTCGGAGCCCTGGGTGATCCGCTCGGCGACGCCGTGAACGGTCTCCACGGAGGCCAGGGCCTGCTTGCGGACGGCGTCCTCGTCCTGGACGGACTTGTCCCGAGTGGAGCCGAGGGCCGAGATCACCGCGCGCGAGGCGTCACGCAGCGCCATCAGGGCGTAGCCCAGGTCCTCCGGGATCTTCTCCAGACGGCCGGGCAGCGCCAGCTCCATCAGCCGCTCGAAGCCCTCCGCGGCGGTCTGCAGCTGGTCGGCGACCTTCTCGTCGACCAGCTTCGCGGATCGGCGGACAGCGCGGTTCACCTGGCCGGGGGTGAGTTCGCCCGTGGCGACGCCCGTGACCCGGGAGACCAGTTCATGGGCCTCGTCGACGATCAGTACTTCGTGCTGCGGCAGCACCGGGGCGCCTTCGATCGCGTCGATGGCCAGCAGCGCGTGATTGGTGACGACGACCTCGGCGAGCTTGGCCCGCTCACGGGCCGCCTCGGCGAAGCACTCCGCCCCGTACGCGCACTTGCCTGCGCCGAGACACTCCCGCGAGGAGACGGACACCTGGGCCCAGGCTCGGTCCGAGACGCCGGGCGTCAGATCGTCCCGGTCACCCGTCTCCGTCTCGTCCGACCAGTCGCGCAGCCGCAGCAGGTCCTGTCCCAGCTTGCTCGTGGGGGCGGCGGCCTCGAAGGGGTCGAAGAGACCCTCCTCCTCGTCCTGGGGCACCCCCTCGTGCAGGCGGTGGAGGCAGAGGTAGTTCGACCGCCCCTTGAGCATCGCGAACTCCGGGCGCCGCCGCAGCTGCGGGTGCAGGGCGTCGACCGTACGCGGAAGATCGCGCTCGACCAGCTGGCGCTGGAGCGCCAGCGTGGCCGTGGCGACCACCACGCGCTCACCGTGTGCCAGGGCAGGCACCAGATAGCCGAGGGACTTTCCGGTGCCGGTGCCGGCCTGGACCAGCAGGTGGGAGCTGTCGTCGATGGCCTCGGCAACAGCCTCGGCCATGGTGACCTGGCCGGGCCGCTCCGTACCGCCGACGGCGGTGACGGCGGCGTGCAGGAGGTCGGGGAGGGATGGCTTCGTCATAGCGCGTCCACCCTACGGCGCGGCACTGACAGTCGGATCACGCGAGCGGGTTCGGGACCGTTCCGTGGACGGCGGCGTGCGGCCGCTCGGGGCGGTCGCGGTAGCCGTCCAGATGCAGACGGTTGCGGTTGAGACAGAGCCGCTCGATCCGTGGGGTGAGGAGATCGAAGAGCTCGAACCGTTCCTTCAGCTCGGGGAAGCGCGCCTGGTGACGCAGGATCTCGGCCCGTACGAGGGCCCAGAAGTCGTCCTCCGGCACGGCGAGTTGTTCCTCGCAGAGGGGAGCGAGGTAACGGAAGACGCCGACGAACAGCCCTGAATGGATGAACTGGGTGAGGAACTCGGGATTCTCGGTGAGCAGGACGGCCCGGACGTCGTCCGGCATCGACTCGTGCTCGGGCAACGGGTGGGCGCTGATGTTGACGTCGTCGACGAAGTCCTTGATCGCCAGTCGTACGGGGACGTCCTGGTCGTCGTAGACGACGATGGCGTTCTCCCCGTGCGGGGAGAAGACGGTGCCGTACCGGTAGAGGAAGTGCAGCAGCGGAGGCAGCAGCGCGGCGAAGAGCCGCTGGAGCCAGACGGTGGGGGCGAGCCCGGATCGCTCGACGAGCTCGGCGACGAAGGCGCGCCCTTCCGGATCGGTGTGGAGCAGGGCGGCCAGGGTCCGGGCGTGTTCGCCGGGCGGGAGCCTGAGGGGTTCGCGCCAGATCGCGCCGAGGAGTTCCTTGTACTGGTAGGGGACCTCGGGCAGCCGGTCGTAGAGAGGGTGCTGGACGGTGACCGAGGCGACCTCGCCGAGGAGGATCACGCCGCACTCGTCGCGCAGGAACGGGTCGGCGCCCCGCAGCCCCTGGACCCAGGAGGTGACAGCGGGTGCGGCGAGGGTCCGTTCCGTGGGCAGCCCGCGCCAGACGAGGGTGTTGAGCACGGAGAGCGGCAGCTTCACCGTGTGCCGGTCGGGCCTGCTCGTGTTGAGGAAGGTACGGATGGACTGCTGGGGCACACGCAGGTCGCCGTCGGCGGGCAGGGGCACGATCGCCCCCGCGGCGACGGCGGGGGCGTAGAGCGGGAGGATGACCTCGTCCCACTGCCAGGGGTGAACGGGCAGGAGGAGATACCCGTCGGGATCGAGTCCGCGGTCCCGGAGCACCGCCCGGAACGCCTCTCCGACCTCGGCGTCCAGCTCCCGGGTGTAGAGCTGCTCGGGGGTGTGGAGGCCGGGGACTCCGCGGTAGGCGGCGAGGTCGGTGCTGACGGCGATCCAGGGGAGCCGGGCAGGGCGGCAGGCTTCGGGGGCCCAGCGCGCGGCATCGGTGGCCGAGAAGCCGATCCTGCCCTTGTTGAGGACGAGCCAGGGGTGGCCGGTCTGGTGTCCTTCGAGTTCGGCGTAGTCGAGGTCGGCGAGCCGGTCGGCGGTGAGGGCCGTCCGGTCGAGGCGGGCGTCGGCGGCGAGGGTGGTGGTGAGCTCGCGGATCAGATGGCCGAGGGTGGGGCCGTCGAGGTTCAGCAGCCGGCGGGCCCGGACGAGGAAGTCGAGCGGGTCGGTCAGCGGCTGTCCGTCCCGTGCCAGGGAGTCGGGGGCGATACGCCAGCTTCCGTAGGCACCGCGGCGGGCCGTGAAGGTCAGCGCGGAGCCGTCGTCGAGGCGCAGGAGGTACGACTGAAGGCCGTGAGCCACACCTGCGCCGCCGGGGGCTCCGTGGGCGCCGGGGGCGCCGGAGGCTCCGGGGGCTCCTGCGCCGCCGGGGGCTCCGTCGGCGTCGGGCTCCGTGCCGGACGCCGGTACGGGCTCGACGATCTCCTCGTACGCGAACTCGGCGATGGTCTTGGCGAGCAGGCGCGAGGCGGCGCGGGTCCAGGCCTCGGGGGTCAGCTCGGCCGGTGAGAGCAGTGCGGAGTCATGGGTGGCAGGGGACATCGGCACGGGGACTCCTCGGGGTGGGAACCGCTGTGGGTCGAGCGGTGTATGTAAGGCAGGGAGGCGTTCACAGGACGTGACGAAGGGCCCGGTCGCGGACCATGAGGGCGGCTCGCTTGTCGGGAAGGTCGACTTCCGCGGAGAAGCGGAAGCCGGCGCTCAAGAAGGCTGAGACGGACGGGGTGTTGCGCAGGTCGGGTTCGGCGATGACACGCGTGCCGTGCGGACGGCGGTCGAGCACCAGATCGGCGACGGCGCGGAGAAGCGCGGTACCGACACCTCGGCCTCGGTCGGCGACGCCGCCGAGGAGGAGGTGGATGCCGGTGTCGTGCGGACGGGCGGGATAGTGCCGGGCGAGCGGGTCGAGGTCGGCGCGGTAGATCTCGAAGTAGCTCATCGGTGTGGAGTCGAGGACTCCGAGGCAGGGCACGCTGCGGCCGTCGCCGTCGAGTTGCGCGCCGATGTGGGAGGCCGTGACGGTCTCGGGTCCGGAGAGTTCCCAGAAGGCGGCGACGGCCGGGTCGTTCATCCACCGCGTGATGAGGGGCAGGTCGCGGTCGAGCCTGACGGGTACGAGGCGGAACGTGCCGATGGGGGTGGTGACGGGTCCCCAGGTGGCGACCCCGTCGAGGAGGTCGCCGTGGGTGGTCGCCGTGCCCTCGCCGGCCGCGATGAGGGCGATGAGTTCGTCCGAGAGATGCAGGTCCAGAGTGTCCTCACTGCCCGTGCCGGAGGCGGGCAGAGAGCCGGTTGCGGCGGCGGGGCCCGTGTCGGCGCCAGGGGGCGTACGGACGCCTGCCCCGACGCCTGAGCCGGTACCGGTATCCGGGCTCGTGTCGGTGCCAGGACGCGCGTCGGCGGGAGGCACGGTGGTGGTCTCCTCTCGGCGGGTTCGGTCGGGTGGTGGTTTCGGCCGGCGGCGTTCGGCCGTCCGGTCGGGCGTGGTGCTCAGGAACGGAGAGGGTTGGTGATGGCGACGTAGACGGATTGGGTGTCGACGGGGCCGACGAGTTCGTCGAGGCCGTGCAGTCGGGTGAGGAGATTGGCCTTGCAGCGCAGTGTCGCGGCCTCCAGAAGCCGGTGCGGGAGTGGAGAGCCGAGGCTGGTGGCGGAGGTGAGGAACTGGCGGAACGCGGCGAGCAGGACACGTTCGTCGGCGAGGTGCTGGGAGCCGAAGGCCCCGATGAGCCCCAGGACGTTGTTGATCCCGAGGTAGTAGGCGAAGCGTTCGTCGGTGACCTGGTCGGAGACGAAGGTGTCGCTGACCACCCCGATCCCGGGGAGTCGGCTCTCCAGCTCGTCGCGGCGTGACTCGCGGAAGTAGTAGCCCTGATTGTCGCGGTAGCGGCCGCCGATGGGCCAGCCGTCGAGGTCGAGGAGCACCAGGGTGTTCTGCTGGTGGGCCTCCAGGGCTACGCCGGCCGCGCCGTCGAGCCAGAGGACGGGGCGGACGACCTGGTCGAGGTAGCGCAGGAACCACTCGGCTGCGACGGCCGTCGTGGGCCGGCCGGTGCGGGCGGCCAGGCGGGTCACGACGTCGGCGAGGCGGGAGCGCATGCGCGTGGTGCCGGGCCAGGGGCGCGGGGCGGTGAGGGCGGCGATGCAGACGGCGTCGTCCCCGGCGGCGAAGGGGTTGTGCCGGATCATCACGTCGAGCCCGGGGACGGGTTCGCCGTCCGGGGTGTCGACCGCGAGCCAGGCGGGGTCGCGGACGATGTCGAAGCCGGGGTGGGCGGCCTGCCACTGGTCGACGAGGCCGGTGCGCAGGAGCCGATGGACCTCGACGCCGCGGTGGAGTTCCTTACGGAGGTTCTCCCGGCGGGAGTTGGTGATGCGGACGCCGAGGGAGAGCTTGAGCATCGTCCGCGCGCCGGGCCGGTGCACGGTACGGACGGAGGAGGTGGGGTGCCACGCGGCTCCCGAGGGACCGAGGTCGTGGAGCAGGCCGGACGCGAGGAGGGAGGCTACGGCGGGACGGTGCGGCAGTTCGCGCGCCTGCCAGGGGTGCAGGGGCAACGGGACGGCACCCGGGGGGACGTCGAGTCCGTCGGCGAGACCCGTGGCGAGCTGGGCGGCGGTGACGGCGCGGCCCTGTTCGGTCCAGGCGGAGTCGGAGCTGAGGACCGAGGGGTCCACGGCCATCCAGTGCAGCGGGAAGGAGCCGTACAGCTCGGGTGAGTAGAGCCGGGCCTCGGCGTCGGAGAGCCCTTCGCGACTCTTGGAGGTGGGGTGGAGCGGGTGGCCGAGCAGCAGGGACTGCTCGGCGGTCAGGAAGAGGTCGGCTTCGGGACCGGGGGTCGGGCGGCGCCGACGGTCGGTGATGAAGTCGGCGGTACGGCGGGCCGAGTCGGCGACGCGGCCGACGAGTTCGATGCCTTCCGGGCGGCCGGTCTCGCGGCTGATCAGGGCGGCGACGGTGACGGCGTCGGCACGGGGGGCGGTGGGGTGCGGCCCCTCCAGGGCGGGCGGGCCGAAGCGGTGCCATCCCGTGGGCGACCAGTAGAGGACGGGAACGAGGAGGGCGGTGCCGCTGGCTTCGAGGGGGATGCGGAGAGTCGTGGAGCCCGGGGCGGGCAGGTTCTTCTCCCGTACCCAGCAGCGCAACAGGTTCTCGATGGTCGCCGCGTCGGCGGCCCGCAGCGGATCCGGGTCGTCGAGCGGGTCGTGGCGGATGTCTGCGCCACCCGCGACGGTGACCGAGGTCGAGGGCTGGGGGTCGTACGGGCCGGAGTGCTGGCGTGGGACGGTGGCCTGCTCGACTGGGATCTGCTCGACGGTGAGCGGGCCGCGGGCGGCGCTGCCGGTGTCGGACGCTTCGGAGGCGTGGCTGGCGTTCACGGCGGGGGCTTCCTTGTGAGGGTGTCCGGGATCGGTCCGGGTCAGTGGGACGGCCCGGTCGGCGCGGCCTGTCCGGTGGTTGCGGTGGTTGCGGTGGTTGTGGTGGTTCCGGCGGTTCCTGTGGTTCCGGCGGTTCCTGTGGCGTTCCTGAGATGGGCGGCGTGCGGGCGCGGACGGTGGGCTCGTTCGGCGGCGGCCAGGGCGTCGGCGAAGCGGTCGAGGACGGCCTCGGCCTGCTCGTCCGTGAGGGTGAGCGGAGGCAGGAGGCGGACGACACCCGAGTGACGGCCGCCGAGTTCGACGATGAGACCTCGGTGCAGGCACTCCTGCTGGACGGCCACGGCGAGGGCCTGGTCGACCGGTGCAGCGCCGGCGTCGTCGCCGGGGCTGTCCGGGTCCACGAGCTCGACGCCGATCATGAGCCCGCGGCCGCGTACGTCGCCGATGCAGGGGTGGGCGGCGGCGAGTCCCTGGAGGCGGCCGAGCATCCGGGCGCCCAGGGTGGCGGCGCGGTCGGCGAGCCGGTTCTCCCGTACGTACGCGAGGGTGGCCGCGCCGGCGGCCATGGCGAGCTGGTTGCCACGGAAGGTGCCCGCGTGCGCGCCGGGCTCCCAGGCGTCGAGTTCCGCCCGGTAGACGATGACCGCGAGCGGGAGGGAGCCGCCGATGGCCTTGGAGAGGACCATGACGTCGGGCACGACGCCGCTGTGCTCGACGGCCCAGAAGGCGCCGGTGCGGCCGACGCCCGTCTGGATCTCGTCGGCGATGAGCGGGATGGACCGGGCCGCGGTGATCTCCCGCATGCGGCGCATCCAGTCGTCGGGGGCGGGGATGACGCCGCCCTCCCCCTGCACCGGTTCGAGGATCATCGCGGCCGGATGCGTGACCCCGCTCTTGGGGTCGTCGATGAGGTTCTCCGTCCAGCGCGCGGCCAGCTCGGCGCCACGATCGCCGCCGACGCCGAAGGGGCAGCGGTAGTTCTGCGGGTAGGGCAGCCGGGTGACCCGTACGTCCGTCGCTCCCCCCGAGGCGTCCAGAGCACCGGCCGTCATGCCGTGGTACGCGCCGGTGAAACTCAGCAGCCCGCTGCGGCCGGTGGCCGTGCGCACGAGTTTGAGTGCGGCCTCGACCGCGTCCGTGCCTGCCGGTCCGCAGAACTGGATGCGCGCGTTGTCCGCGAGTCCGGCGGGCAGCGTGGCGAACAGCTCCGTGGTGAACGCGTCCTTGACCGGGGTGGCGAGGTCGAGGACATGGAGCGGAGCCCCGGAGTCGAGCACCTTCTTGATCGCTTCGAGGACCACCGGGTGGTTGTGCCCGAGGGCCAGGGTCCCGGCACCGGAGAGGCAGTCCAGATAGCGCCGGCCGTCGGCGCCCTCGATGGTCAGCCCTCTGGCCCGCACGGGAACGATCGGCAGTGAGCGCGCGTAGGTGCGCGCCGACGATTCGCGCAACGACTGGCGGCGCAGGATGCCTTCGAGGGCGCCCCCCTCTCCGGTCCTCCGTTCACCCTGGTGCGCCTGCGCGGCCGACGGTACGGCCGGAGCTGGTTCGGTCACGGCCACGGCTCGGTGTCCTCCCGCTGTAACAGTTGCGTTGCACATCGGCACGTTGCTCCACCCTGCGAAGGGCAGCCCTGAGCGCCTCCTCCGTGTCCCCCGTACGTACCAACGACGGGAACTGCCAAGGATCACGGGGCAATCTCAAGATCCTTGTCGTGTCCGGGATCACGGCCAGGCAACGACCGTACGAGGACCGGAACCGTGGACCTGCCCGGTACCGTCCCCTCCGGCACCGGCATAGTGGGGCCGCACTTCGGCGCCGGTCACGGCGCCATCACTGTTCACTCATGCACAAGTTGACGTAGTCCCAGGGGGATCACGAGATGCGATCGATTCGTCCGCTGCTGGCCGCGGCAGCCGCCGTCGCGGCGTTGACGCTGACGGCGACGGCCTGCGGCCCGACCGAGGAGAACGCCGGCAACAAGCCCAGCGCTCCCGCGAGCCCGTCCACCGGCGACAAGATCACGATTCCGGACGACCTCAAGGACCGGCTCAAGGAGCACGGGATCGATCTGGACAAGTGGAGGAACGGCGAGTGGAAGAACTGGGACCGCGACAAGTGGCTGCGTGAGGCGAAGGACTACGTCAACCCGATCATCGAGGACCTCTGGGACCCGGACCGGATGCGGGACGCGCAGCGGCCCGACAAGCCGGTCGAGGAGGAGGACATCTCGGGTGACAAGGGAGTGACCGACCCGACCCCCACGCCGGTCAGGGCGAAGGGTGTCCCGGCGGCGTACCACTCCAACGCCCCGGAGGCCGGCAAGGTGTTCTTCGACGGCCCCGAGGGGTCGATGGTCTGCTCGGCCACCGTCGTGAAGGACCCGGCCAACCCCGGCAAGTCCAACATGGTCTGGACGGCGGGCCACTGCGTGCACGCCGGCAAGAAGGGCGGCTGGTACCGCAACATCGCCTTCGTGCCCTCGTACAACGACAAGGCCCTCTCGACCGCGCAGCTGGAGAACGCGACCCGCGAGCAGGTCGCGCCGTACGGCGTGTGGTGGGGTGACTGGGCGCAGACCTCCGAGCAGTGGATCTCCCAGGGGGCGGCGACCGGCGGTCAGGGTGCTCCGTACGACTTCGCGGTGATCCATGTGACGCCGGAGAAGGGCAGTACCGGCAAGTCGCTGGAGGAGACGGTCGGTTCGGCGCTTCCGGTGGAGTTCAACGCTCCCGCCGTGTCGAAGATCGCGAACATGGAGGCGACCGGCTACCCCGCGGGCCCGCCGTTCGACGGCCAGAAGATGTACCAGTGCAAGGACAAGCCGGGCCGTCTCTCCGTGAAGACCGATCAGCCGACGATGTACCGCATCGGCTGCACCATGACCGGTGGTTCGTCCGGTGGCGGCTGGGTGGCCGCCGGCAAGGACGGCCGGCCGACGCTGGTGTCCAACACCTCGATCGGCCCGGTGACGGCAGGCTGGCTGGCCGGTCCGCGCCTGGGCGTCGAGGCGAAGGGCATCTACGACGAGGTCAGCAAGAAGTACGCCGGCCGATAGGGTCTTCCGTTTGGATCAGGCCGGATCAGGCACCAGGGCAGGCGAGCCCGGCACGATCCAGACGAGAGGCCCTGGGCAGCCGGTGTCCAAGGGGCGGGACCCTGCGGGGTCCCGCCCCTGTCTCCGGGCATACTCTGCACCGCAAGTGACGCGTCCATGGCAACGCGACCGTGGCATCGGTCCGTGGCGTCGCCCGGGCGCGGGAAACATCATCTGGGGGAATCTCAACTCATGCGTTCCGCACGACTCATACCGACCTTCGCCGCGCTGGCCTCGGCGCTCGCGCTGACCGCCACCGCCTGCGGCCCGACCGAGACACCGGCGGCCGACAAGCCCGCGGCGGAGACGAGTGCCCCCGCCACCGAAGGCGGCGACTCCGCACTTCCCCAGGATCTCGCCGACAAGCTGAAGAAGCACGGCGTCGACCCGGACAAGTGGAAGGACGGCGAGTGGAAGAACTGGAACAAGGACACGTGGCTCCGTGAGGCCGAGGACTTCGTCAACCCGGTGATCGAGGGGCTCTGGGACTCCCAGCGGATGCAGTCCGCCAAGAGCCCGGACCAGACGATGACCACGGCGGCCGGCGCCGGGGGCAGCGACCCCACGCCGCGGCCCGTTCGGGCCCAGCGGGAGAAGACTCCGTACCACCGCAACGCGGCGCCGGTCGGCAAGATCTTCTTCGACTCGCCCCAGGGTCACATGGTCTGCTCGGGCACGATCGTGAAGGACCCGCGCAGGCCCGGGAAGTCCAACATGGTGTGGACCGCGGGCCACTGCGTCCACGCGGGTCAGCGGGGCGGCTGGTACCGCAACATCACCTTCGTCCCGGCCTACAACGACCTCGGCAAGTCGCCGTCCGCGCTGCGCAACGCGAAGCCGCACGAGGAGGCGCCCTACGGCCAGTACTGGGCCGACTGGGCGGTGACCTCGGGCGAGTGGATCCAGCGTGGTGGGACGAACGCCGCCTGGCCGTACGACTACGCCGTGCTGCATGTGAAGCCTGCCCAGGGCAAGAAGTCCCTGGAGGAGACCGTCGGCGCCGCGCTGCCGATCGACTTCTCGGCGCCGACGGCGGCGCAGGCCGGAACGATGGGCGCCTGGGGCTACCCGGCGGCGCCTCCGTACAACGGTCTGATCATGCACAAGTGCCTGGACCGGGCGACGCGGTTCACCACGGCGCCGGCCACGCCGACCATGTACCGCATCGGCTGCACGATGACCGGCGGTTCGTCCGGCGGCGGCTGGTTCCGCGCGCTGCCGAACGGGTCGACCGCGCTGGTGTCGAACACCTCGATCGGCCCGGCCGGCGGCAACGGCTGGCTGGCCGGACCGCAGCTCGGCCGGGGCGCGAAGAACGCGCACGACATGGTGAGCAAGAAGTTCGCCCGCTGACCCGGCGTGCTTGACGCAAGGGGCTCGGACCCGGTCCGAGGCATCCGTGCCTGCCAGTCCTGAGCTCGGCGTACTCCATGCGGAAGGCCCCGCCCCCTCGTCGGGGCGGGGCCTTCCGGCTGTCGCGTGAGCGAACCGGTCAGTGAGCGGCCGGAACGTACGGCGTCAGGAACGCCGCCAGCTCCTCGTGCACACGCGCCTTGAGCAGCGTGCCCTCGGGCGTGTGCTCCTCGGAGAGCAGCTCGCCCTCGGCGTGCACCCGGGAGACGAGACCGCCTTGCGTGTACGGCACGAGTGCCTCGATCTCGACCTGTGGCCGCGGCAGCTCGGCGTCGATGAGCGCGAGCAGCTCCTCGATGCCCTCGCCCGTGCGGGCGGAGACCGCGATCGCGTGCCGCTCGACCCGCAGCAGCCGCTGCAGGACGAGAGGGTCGGCCGCGTCCGCCTTGTTGACGACCACGACCTCCGGCACGTTCACCGCGCCGACGTCGCGGAACACCTCGCGTACGGCCGCGAGCTGCTCCTCCGGAGCCGGGTGCGAGCCGTCGACCACGTGCAGGATCAGGTCGGAGTCCCCGACCTCCTCCATCGTGGAGCGGAACGCCTCGACGAGGTGGTGCGGCAGATGCCGTACGAACCCGACGGTGTCGGCCAGGGTGTACACCCGGCCGCTGGGCGTCTCGGCCCGGCGCACGGTCGGGTCGAGGGTGGCGAACAGGGCGTTCTCCACCAGCACGCCCGCGCCGGTCAGCCGGTTGAGCAGGGAGGACTTGCCCGCGTTGGTGTAGCCGGCGATGGCGACCGAGGGCACCTTGTGACGGCGCCGCTCCTGCCGCTTGATGTCACGGCCGGTCTTCATCTCCGCGATCTCCCGGCGCATCTTCGCCATCTTCTCGCGGATCCGACGCCGGTCTGTCTCGATCTTGGTCTCACCGGGACCACGGGTGGCCATGCCGCCACCGCCACCGCCGCCCATCTGGCGGGAGAGCGACTGACCCCAGCCTCGCAGTCGCGGCAGCATGTACTGCATCTGCGCGAGCGCGACCTGCGCCTTGCCCTCTCGGGACTTGGCGTGCTGGGCGAAGATGTCGAGGATCAGGGCGGTCCGGTCGACCACCTTCACCTTGACGACGTCTTCGAGGGCGATGAGCTGGCCGGGGCTGAGTTCGCCGTCACAGACGACGGTGTCGGCGCCGGACTCGAGCACGATGTCCCGCAGCTCACGGGCCTTGCCGGAGCCGATGAAGGTCGCCGGGTCCGGCTTGTCACGGCGCTGGATCACGCCGTCGAGCACCAGGGCACCCGCCGTCTCGGCGAGGGCGGCGAGCTCCGCGAGGGAGTTCTCCGCGTCCTGCACGGTCCCCGAGGTCCATACGCCGACCAGCACGACGCGCTCCAGGCGCAGCTGCCGGTACTCGACCTCGGTGACGTCCTCGAGTTCGGTGGAGAGGCCCGCCACGCGCCGCAGGGCGGCGCGCTCGGAGCGGTCGAACTGATCGCCGTCCCGCTCTCCGTCGATCTCGTGGCTCCAGGCGACGTCCTCTTCCATCAGGGCATCGGCCCGAAGGCTCTCGGTGCGGCTCGCGTCCGCGAAGCTCTGCTCGTCCTGGGAAGGGGATGAAGAGGAGGTCATTTGATCCTTACGTCGATGGGAAGTGGTTGCGTCGATCACAACGTGTGACGGCACGGAAAGATTCCCGGGCCGGCCGCGTCGTCGACCTGACGATGGTGACACGGTCGGCCCGAGCCCGTCATCCGGGTTACCGAGCCTTCGCGGCGCCGCGCGCCTCGCCCGCCGGGCGAGAGCGCCAGTCCGGGTGGCCGGGCATCGGCGGGGTCTTCTCGGCATACAGCCATCCGGCGAAGAAGGACGTGAGGTCACGCCCGGCGACGTCGGAGGCCAGCGCGGTGAAGTCGGCGGTGGTGGCCGTGGCGTCCCGGTGCTCACTCACCCAGCGACGCTCCAGATCCTGGAAGGCCTCGGTACCGATCTCCTCGCGCAGCGCGTAGAGGACGAGCGCGCTCCCGTCGTACACGACCGGCCGGAAGAGGCTGATCTTCTGCCCGGGCGTGGGCGGCTCGGGTGCGGCGGGCGGTCCGCCGTCCGCGCGCCAGGCGTCGGAGGAGGCGTAGGCGGCCTTCATGCGCCGCTCCATGGACTGCCCGGCGGTCTCCTCCGCGTACAGCGCCTCGTACCAGCTGGCGTGCCCCTCGTTGAGCCACAGGTCGGACCAGGTGCGGGGCGAGACGCTGTTGCCGAACCACTGGTGGGCCAGCTCATGGACCATGATCGAGTCGACGTACCACTCCGGGAACCCGGGCTCGGTGAAGAGCCTTCTCTCGAAGAGAGACAGGGTCTGGGTCTCCAGCTCGAAGCCCGTGGCCGCGTCGGCGACCAGCAACCCGTAGGTCTCGAAGGGGTAGCGGCCGACCTGGTCCTCCATCCACTCCATGTGGGCGGGAGTGCGCTTGAGCCAGGGCTCCAGGAGGTCCCGGTCGGCTGTGCGGACGACGTCCCGCAGCGGCAGGTCGTGCGGGCCCGCGCGGTGGACGACGGTCGTGCGGCCGATGGAGACCTGGGCGAGTTCGGTGGCCATGGGGTGGGCCGTGCGATAGGTCCAGGTCGTGGTGGGTCCGTCGATGGTCCGGCCCGCCGGAAGGCCGTTGGCGACGGCAGTGAGCGTACTGGGCGCGGTGATCCGGAACGTGAAGAAGGCCTTGTCGGAGGGGTGGTCGTTGGAGGGGAAGACCCGGTGGGCGGCGTCGGCCTGGTTGGCCATGGCGAGGCCGTCGCCGGTGCGGATCCAGCCACCGGCGTCGGCAGGGCCGGTGGGGTCGCTGGTGTGGGTGACGGCGATGGTCATCGATTCGCCGCTCTCCGTCGCCGTGACGGGGGTGATCACCAGGTCCTCGCCGCTGGGCTGGAAGGTCGCGGGCGCCCCGTCGACCGTGACGGACTCGACCGTCCCGTGCGTGAAGTCCAGGTTGATGCGTTCCAGGTCGGCCGTGGCCACGGCCTCGATCCGGGTCACGGCGGCGAGCGGTTCGGTGTTCTCACCCGGATACGTGAGGGAGATGTCGTACGAGAGGACGTCGTAGCCGGGGTTGCCGAGGTGAGGGAAGAGCGGGTCTCCGATGCCGAGAGGCGTCGGCGCGGGGAGGGCGGCGGCGACGAGCCCGGCCGACGCGGCGACGAGGACGGCGGCGCGCATCCACCGCGCGCGTGGGGAGGGGTTTCGGGGTGTGAGCGGCATGGGCTACGGCTACCAGTGCCACCACCGGTCCCCCGGACGGCGCGCTCACCCGCCACCCGAAGGGGTCACCCCCGTGCTGACGTCATCCCTGTGCCCCGTCGCCCCCTGTGTCGCGCCATACCCGTGCCCCGCAACCCCCTGTGCCGTGTCATCCCCGTGCCGCGCCGTCCCCGTGCCGTGTCATCCCCGCCCGCGCCGTCCCTGTGACGTCACCGCTGCGCCGACGACGTCTGTCCCGCGCGCGCCGACGTCACTCGTCGTGCGTGGCGGGGTGCCGGGCGCGGCTCACGTCGTACACCCCCGGGACGTCACGCATGGCCCTCATCAGGGCGGGCAGTCCGGCCGCGTCCGGGAGTTGCAGGGTGTACGTGTGCCGGACGCGCTGTTCGCTCGGGGGCTCGACGGTCGCCGAGACGACGGCGACGCCCTCGCCGGCGATGGCCTCGGTGAGGTCGGCGAGGAGACGGGGCCTGCCGAAGGCCTCGGCGACGAGCGTGACGCGGCACTCGGCGGTGTCGCCCCAGCGGACGGTGACGGGTGCGCGCCCCAGGCGTCTCATCGTGCCGACGGCTGCGCAGCCGATGCGGTGCACGGTGACGGATCCGCCCCGCACCTGGAAGCCGGTGATCGCGTCGGGGGGCACGGGGGTGCAGCAGCCGGCCGGGCGTACGGCGGCGGTCGGAGCGCCGGGAAGGTCGGCGTGGAGCTTGGCGCCCGAACGCCGGTCGGCGGTGACGGAGGCCGGTGGCCTCGGGTCGGCCTCGGGCGCCCGGACGGCTTCCGGGTGCGCCTGCAGCCAGGCGGTGATCGCGATCCGCGCAGCGGGTGTACGGGCATGCTCCAGCCACTCGGGAGACGGCCCCGAGGCGGCGTCCTGGGTGAGGAGCAGCTGGACGGTGTCGCCGTCGTTCAGAACCGTACTGAGCGTTGCAAGGCTGCCGTTGACGCGCGCGCCCAGGCATCCGTGGGCGGCGGCTCCGTGCTGGGCGTACGCGGCGTCGACGCAGCTCGCCCCGGCCGGCAGGCCGAGTGTGCCGCCGTCGGCGCGGAAGACGGTGATCTCCTGGTCCTCGGCGAGGTCGGCGCGCAGCGAGGTCCAGAAGGTGTCGGGGTCGGGGGTGGACTGCTGCCAGTCGAGGAGCCGGGAGAGCCAGCCGGGGCGGGTGGGGTCGGCGCGCTCGCCCTCGTCGGCGGGTTCGACACCTTCACCGCCCGTCGGGGGTGTGTACGGGTTGCCCAGGGCGACGACGCCGGCCTCGGCGACCTTGTGCATCTGGTGCGTACGGATGAGGACTTCGGCGACGGCCCCGTCCGGGGCGGCGACGGCGGTGTGCAGCGACTGGTACAGGTTGAACTTGGGAGCCGCGATGAAGTCCTTGAACTCGGAGATCACCGGGGTGAAACAGGTGTGGAGTTCACCGAGGACGGCGTAGCAGTCGGCGTCCTCGGCCACCAGGACGAGGAGCCGTCCGAAGTCGCTCCCCCGCAGCTCGCCGCGCTTGAGGCGGACGCGGTGGACGGAGACGAAGTGCCGTGGACGGACGAGGACTTCGGCGCCGATGTCCGCCTCGCGCAGGACTGCGGCGACGCTGTCGGCGATGGTGGCGAGGGCGTCGCCGGCGCCGGTGTTCCCGGCGATGAGGGCGCGGGTGTTCTCGTACTCCTCGGGGTGGAGGATGGCGAAGACGAGGTCCTCCAGCTCGGTCTTCAGCGCCTGGACGCCGAGCCGTTCGGCGAGCGGGATGAGGACGTCACGGGTCACCTTGGCGATCCGGACCTGCTTCTCGGGGCGCATCACGCCGAGGGTGCGCATGTTGTGGAGGCGGTCGGCGAGTTTGATCGACATGACGCGGACGTCGTTGCCGGTGGCGACGAGCATCTTGCGGAAGGTCTCGGGTTCGGCGGCGGCGCCGTAGTCGACCTTCTCCAGCTTGGTCACACCGTCGACGAGATAGGCGACCTCGTCGCCGAACTGCTCCCGCACCTGATCGAGCGTCACCTCTGTGTCCTCCACTGTGTCGTGGAGCAGTGCGGCGGTCAGCGTCGTGGTCTCGGCGCCGAGTTCGGCGAGGATCAGGGTGACCGCGAGCGGATGGGTGATGTACGGCTCACCGCTCTTGCGGAACTGTCCGCGGTGCGAGGACTCGGCCAGGACGTACGCGCGGCGCAGCACGGCCAGGTCGGCGTCCGGGTGGTGGGCCCGATGGGCCTCCGCCACATGACCGATGGCGTCCGGCAACCGGTCCCTGGTCGTGGGGCCGACCAGGGCCGCACGGCCCAGCCGGCGGAGGTCGAGCCTCGCGCGCGCCGCGCGGCCGCGGCTGCGGCTGGGAGCGTCGGGACCCACGGCCTCCGCTGCGCTCACAGGGTCGGTGGCCTCTGCACTCATGGGGCACCTCCGGCGACGTCGACCGGCGGTGGACGGGCAAGGCGTGCCCGCGGGGCCGGTGCTTGATGCTACCGACCCCACCACGTGGCGCAGTGCCGCTCTCGCCCAGCGTGAAACGGATCACCCATTCGAGCGAAGGATCAGTCGTTGACTGTTTCGAATGTGTCCGTCGGGTGTGTTCGGTGCTTACCGATGCCGGTCTCGGCACCGCGGTGTCGACGTACCCCGGTGTCGAGATCTCCGAGGCTCAGTGGCCGCCGAGCCAGGCCGGGTCGATCGTGCCTTCGGCGACGATGACGGCCGGACCGGTCATCTCCACCTCGCCGTCGGGGTGCTCGGTGATGGTCAGCGACCCGCCGAGGACGTCCACGGTGTACGCGACGGGCTCACCGCTCACGGCGGGGTCGAGGCCGTCCCGGCGGGCGGCGGCCACGGCGACGGCGCAGGCGCCCGTGCCGCAGGAACGGGTCTCGGCGGCACCGCGCTCGTGTACGCGCATGGCCACGTGGCGCGCCCCCCGGTCGGCGACGAACTCGATGTTCACACCGTCGGGGAAGACCTCGGCCGGGGCGTACGGGGGCTCGGTGAACAGGTCGCCGGCGTGGTCGAGGGACTCGACGAACGCGACGGCGTGCGGATTGCCCATGTTCACGTTGCGGGCGGGCCAGCTGCGGCCGTCGACGGTGACGGTGACGCCTTCCTCGGGCAGCCGGGCGCGGCCCATGGAGACGGTGACGGAGCCGTCCTTGTCCAGGTGGGTGTGCTTGACCCCGCTGCGCGTGGCGATGGCGACCTCGCCGGCCGTGACGTGCCCGGCGTGCTCCAGATAGCGGGCGAAGACACGGACGCCGTTGCCGCACATCTCGGCGACCGAGCCGTCCGCGTTGCGGTAGTCCATGAACCACTCGGCCTCGCCGGCCATGGCACGGGCCTCGGGGTGGGCCGCGCTGCGGACGACGCGCAGCACACCGTCACCGCCGATTCCGGCCCGTCGGTCGCAGATCCGCGCGATGGCGGCGGCCGGAAGGTCGATGGCGTTGTCGGCGTCCGGGATGATCACGAAGTCGTTCTCGGTCCCGTGGCCCTTGAGGAAGGCGATGGCTGGGGTCTGTGTGCTGGTCACGGGATCAACTGTACGGGTCAGGTCGGACAGTCGCCCGAAGATCCACCCCTCGGGCGAGGTGACCTCAGGGGTGACCGGTGACCTCAGCGGAGGCGGGCGACGCGCCAGACGGCCAGGGCTACCAGGAGCGCGCTGAAGAACACGTACAGGGCGATCACGCGCCAGTTCGGCCGCTCACCGGAGCCGCGGGCCGGGAGCCCCGGCCAGGCTGATCCGACCCTGCGGGCGGCCATCATGCCCCAGCCGGCCGCGCAGGAGCTGATCAGCAGGCCGAGCATGGCGACGACGGCGCCGCCGTCGCCGGACCCGAAGGCCAGGGGGAAGGCGAACATCAGCGAGCCGAGGGCGGCGAGGCCCACGATGGGTGCGAGCTGCCAGATCCGGAGGCGGCGTTGCGGCCGGAGCTCGACCTCGACCTCGTCGGGGTCGACCTCGACGGACGTGCCTTCGGCGTCGTCCGGACCGTCCGGGCTCAAACCGGGCGCTTCACCCGGAGCTTCGCCCGTGACCGCTTCGTGCTGTTCTCTGTCGCGAGGGCCGGCCTCCATCGCCACGCGCCCTCCCACTCGGACTCCACTTGGTCGATCGATGCTCGATGATGGCACGCCAGAGACCCCTGGAATGACGGGCGTGGCGTCCCGATGCCATCACGTGATCAGGCTGTGACCGCTCGTTCGACCAACGTCAGCGCCTTTCGCGGGAGTTCCCCGCGGTCTTCCGCCGCTCCACTCAGCCAGTGGACCCGCGGGTCGCGCCGGAACCACGAGTCCTGGCGGCGCGCGAAGCGCTTGGTGGCGCGTACGGTCTCCGCGCGCGCCTCGTCCTCCGCGCACTCCCCCGCGAGCGCCGCGAGCACCTGCTGGTAGCCGAGCGCGCGGGCGGCCGTACGCCCCTCCCGCAGTCCTCGCGCCTCCAGGGTGCGCACCTCGTCCACGAGTCCGTCCTCCCACATCCGGTCCACGCGCGTGGTGATGCGCGCGTCGAGCTCGGGGCGGGCCACATCGACGCCGATCTGCACCGTGTCGTAGACCGGGTCCGGGCCGGGCAGGTTGGCCGTGAAGGGCTTGCCGGTGATCTCGATGACCTCCAGGGCCCGGACGATGCGGCGGCCGTTGCTGGGCAGGATCGCGCGGGCGGCCTCGGGGTCGGCCTCGGCGAGGCGGGCGTGCAGGACGCCGGAGCCCCGCTCCTCCAGCTCGGCCTCCAGGCGGGCGCGGAGGGCCGGATCGGTGCCCGGGAATTCGAGCGCGTCGATGGCGCCGCGTACGTACAGTCCGGAGCCGCCGACCAGGATCGGGGTACGGCCCTCGGCGAGCAGGCGGTCGATCTCGGCGCGCGCGAGGCGCTGGTACTCGGCGACGCTGGCGGCCTCCGTCACGTCCCAGATGTCGAGGAGGTGGTGCGGGATGCCGCCGCGCTCTTCGAGCGTCAGCTTGGCGGTACCGATGTCCATCCCTCGGTAGAGCTGCATCGAGTCGGCGTTGACGACCTCGCCGCCCAGTTGCTGGGCGAGGAATACACCCAGATCGGACTTTCCGGCCGCTGTGGGACCGACGACGGCGATGACCCGCGGGGCGGGAGCTGCACTTCTCACCGTCACAGTCTCGCAAACCTCTCGACCGGTCCCCGAACGAGCGACGTGACGGCCCGCAACCGGGTTCGTTGCCAGTTGCGAGGTTCCGACCGCCGGTTTCCGTACCGGCTGCACCGGGTGGCGCAACAGGGCGCCCCGGGCGCCGCGGGGCTTTTCCCACACGAGTACGCTATGGAGTGGAAATGGGCGTTTTTGCAATGTTTCGGCGGAAGGGCAAGGAAGCTGCCGAGGCGTCGACGGAGGAGGCCCAGGCTGTCGTCGTGACGGACGCACCGGAGGAGGCGGAGGCCGGGGCGCGGAGCGACGAGACCACCGGGGCCGGGACGAAGGACGGGGCCGAGGGGGGCTCGACCGACCAGTCGGCCGACGTGTCGGAGGCGGGCGACGGGGAAGCCGTGACGGAGGTCGCCGAGGCCGTGGAGGTCGTGGAGATTCCGAAGCAGCAGTCTGCGGAGGAGGCCGCGGACAACGAGGCCGGAGAAGGCGCCCGGAAGTAGAGGTACCTGGCGACAGGGCCTGGCAGAAGGACTCACCGGAGGGAAGGTGACCCATGGGTCTCCTGGATTCACTGAAGGCCAAGCTCGCCCCGGCGAAGGACAAGGTCTCGGATCTCGCGCAGCAGCATGAGGCCAAGATCGACCACGGCCTGGAGAGGGCCGCGAAGGTGGTCGACGAGAAGACCAAGGGCAAGTACAGCGCCAAGATCGAGTCGGGCACCGGCAAGGCCAAGGACGCCCTGGGGCGGATCGCCCACAAGGACGACGGCGGCACCGCGGGCCCGGGCACGGTTCAGGGCGACGGCCAGGGTCCCACGCCGCCGAAGCCGCCCACCCCACCGGCCGCCTGACGCCTCCACGCCTGGCGTCACCGCCTGGCACGACCGCCTGGCGTCAACCGGACGGCCCCTCCCGCACGGCGGACGGCCGCGGAGCACGATGCTCCCCGGGCGTTCCCCCTTTTTCCCCCCCCCCCCCCTAGAGAGGGAGAAGGGGTGAGAGGGTGTCCGGCAAGGG